>DATMMM010000465.1:0-23607 GCA_035569735.1 Allostellaceae bacterium
CCCTACAGCGGTACGACGCCGCGCGAGCCCGCGCTGCTCTCGAACACCGGCGCGTTGACGGAGACGGAGGGCGCCGAGCTCACCGAGATCCTGCTGCATGAGCCGGAGCCCGCTTATGTCGAGCGGATCAGCGCCCTGCTACTGGCGGGAAAGAGCCCGCGCCGGATCCTCGACGTGATCCAAGTCGGCGCCGCCGAGGTGATCCTGGCGACGGAGACCGACACCAACTTCTCTCTGCCGCAGCACTGCGCAGAGTATTGCAGCACGCTCGGCTGGTTCTACGACCAGTTCGACCATCCGCAGCGTCTGAAGCTGCTTTTCGTCGCGGCGGCCTACGTCAATCAGGCCGCCTGGCACCAGGCGCGCACCGGCGACCTCCGTCCTGCGGCGATCAAGCCGCCGGCCGGCGCCGATCGGATGACCGCCGGGCAAATCCTCGACCGCATGGAAGCCGCGATCGTCTCGCTCGATGGGCCGCAGAGTGTCGCGTGGACGCAAGCCTACCTCGATAGCGGCGCCGATCGCTCGCGCCTCATGCACCGGCTGGCGCTGGTGGCGGCGAGCATCGGCAACGACCCGCACAACCAGGAGATCGCCCAGTGCCTGCTGGGCGACCACGGCAAGAGCACCGCGCCGAATCGCGAGCGGCTCCTGCTTGCCTGTGCCCAGCACACCGCCAGGCATCGCAAGTACGGGGATTTCATGGAGGCGAGGCGCCGGTTCGACGCGTCGATGGGGCTGAGCTAGCAGGAATGCCCGGATAAACCCGACAGCGGCGGCGAGGCCGCTCGCTGGCGCCGGGCGCTCGCTTCCCTTAGAGTCCCAACCCCATGATCAGACCGCTCTTTTGCGCCATCGTGGCGGCCGCCCTATGTCTTGCGCCGGCGCTTGCGCAAACAGCGCCGAAAACCCGCGAGGCGATCCGGCTTTCCTTCGCGCCCATCGTGAAGCAGGCGGCGCCGGCGGTGGTGAACGTGTTCTCTCGCCGGGTCGTGCGCACCAACGCCTCGCCTTTCGCGGACGATCCGTTCTTCCGCCGCTTCTTCGGCGACCGCTCGCCCTTCGGCCTGCCGCAGGAGCGCGTGCAGAACTCGCTGGGCTCGGGCGTGATCGTCGACCCCGATGGGCTCATCGTGACCAACCACCATGTAATCCAGGAGGCGCAGGAGATCACCGTGGTGCTCTCCGACCGGCGCGAGTTCGAGGCCCGGGTCTTGCGCTCTGACGAGCGCACGGATCTGGCGGTGCTCAAAGTCGACCCCAAGGGCGAGCGCCTGCCGACGCTGCCGATCGGCGACAGCGATGCTCTACAGGTCGGCGATCTCGTGCTGGCGATCGGCAATCCCTTCGGCGTCGGCCAAACCGTGACCAGCGGCATCGTCTCCGGCCTGGCGCGTACAGCGATTGGGGTCAGCGACTTCCGATCCTTCATCCAAACGGATGCCGCGATCAACCCCGGCAACTCCGGCGGTGCCCTCGTCGATGTCGACGGCAAGCTGGTCGGCATAAATACCGCGATCTACTCGCGCTCGGGCGGCTCGGTCGGATTGGGCTTCGCGATTCCGACCTCGATGGTGCGGGCGGTGGTCGAGGGTGCCAAGTCAGGCAAACCCATCACGCGCGCCTGGCTGGGCGCCAGCGGCCAGCCCGTGACGGCCGAGATCGCCCAAGCCGCCGGCCTCGACCGGCCCCGCGGCGTGCTGGTCAAGGAGGTCTCAGCGGACAGCCCTGCCGCCCAGGCGGGAGTCCGGGCCGGCGATGTCATCGTGGCGATATCGGGCCACGAGGTCGACGACCCCGAGGATTTGCGCTTCCGGGTCGCGACCCTGCCGGCGGGCGCGCCGGTGCCGCTGACGCTTTGGCGGGCGGGCAAGCAACAGGAAACGAGCGCCACTCTCGTGACGCCCCCGGAGACTCCGTCGCGCGATACCCAGACGCTGGAAGGCCGTCACCCGCTCGCGGGCGTCACTGTCTCGAACCTCAATCCCGCGATCGCGGAGGAGATGTCGCTCGACATGACCACGCGCGGCGTGGTGATCAGCGACGTGCGGGACCGCAGCGCCGCTCAACGTATCGGCCTGCAGAAAGGCGATCTCCTAGTCAGCCTCAATAACAAACCGCTGCCGACCGTGGCGGCGCTGCGGCAGGTCGTGAACGCGGCAAGCTCGCCCTGGACGCTGTCGGTCAAGCGAGGCAACCAGACGCTTTCCGTCACCGTTCGGGACTGATGAGCCTTTTCGAGGATCAGGCCCCTCGCCCGCTGGCCGACCGGCTGCGCCCCCGGCACCTGTCGGAGGTGGTGGGCCAGGACCATTTGCTGGGCGCCGACGCGCCGGTCGGCCGCATGGTGGCGCAGCACCGGCTCGCCTCCATGATCCTCTGGGGACCGCCGGGCTGCGGCAAGACCACGATCGCGCGGCTGCTCGCGGACGCCACATCGATGCATTTCGAGCCACTCTCGGCAGTGTTCTCTGGCGTCGCCGACCTCCGCAAGGTGTTCGAGGCCGCTCGGAAACGCCGGCTCGGCGGCCAGGGCACGCTGCTCTTCATCGACGAGATCCACCGCTTCAACCGTGCCCAGCAGGATGGCTTCCTGCCCTATGTCGAGGACGGCACGGTCACCTTGATCGGCGCCACCACGGAGAACCCGTCCTTCGAGCTCAACGGCGCGTTGCTGTCTCGCGCGCAAGTGTACGTGCTGCGCCGGCTCGACGATGCCGCGCTCGAGATCCTGCTCGAGCGCGCCGAGCAGGCGATCGGTCATCCCTTGCCGCTCGATCCCGGCGGCCGCGAAGCGCTCCGCGCCATCGCCGACGGCGACGGCCGCTATCTCATCAACATGGTGGAGGAGCTGGCGGCCTTACCGCCGGGCGGCAAGCTCGACGCGGCGGGGGTCACGGCCGCCGTGCAGCGCCGCGCGCCGCTCTACGACAAGGCGCAGGAAGGCCACTACAACCTGATCAGCGCCCTGCACAAGGCCGTGCGCGCCTCGGACGTGGACGCCGCGCTCTACTGGCTTGCGCGCATGCTCGCGGGCGGCGAGCATCCCGTCTATATAGCGCGCCGCATCGTGCGCATGGCGGTGGAGGACATCGGGCTCGCCGATCCGCAGGCGCTGCCGCAGACGATCGCGGCCTGGGACGCCTACGACCGGCTGGGCTCGCCCGAGGGCGAGCTCGCGCTGGCGCAAGCCGTGATCTATCTGGCGACATCTCCCAAATCGGTCGCGGCCTATCGCGCCTTCGGCGCGGCGCAACGTCTTGCCGAGGAGACCGGCTCGCTGGCGCCGCCCAAGCACAGCCTAAACGCGCCGACCAAGCTGATGCGGAGCCTCGGCTACAGCGAGGGCTATCAGTACGACCCCGATCAGCCCGACAGCTTCTCCGGCCAGAGCCATTTCCCCGACGAGCTGCCGCGCCGCGTCCTCTACGACCCCGCCGACCGCGGCTTCGAACGCGAGATCAAGAAACGGCTGGAGTATTGGGAGAAGTTGCGGAGCAAGCGGGGTGGCGCGGCGGACGTCGACTGAAGTCCTTGGCTCCTCGCGAGCTGGTTAGCCGTGGAGCTCAACCTGCGGGCGTTGGCCAAGGTACGCCACCGAACGGTCACGGATAGGTAGTCACGGTCACGGATACGTAACCGTGGGTCGCGGTTCTCCCTGAGCCTAAACAGTGCGGGCGATAGGCGCCCGCAGGGAGAAACGACCATGCCTGCTCCGGACACCAAAACCCTTTGTTACGGCCTGAGTACGCTGGCCTTAGCCGGCGTCCTCCTGGGCGCCTGCGGCAGCCCGCGTCCGCTTGAGCCCGTCGCGACCGCGCCCAGCGCCGAGTACGCTGCGCCGAACCTCCCGCCGGCCCCGACCACCGCCACGACGACGATCGTGACGACCTACAGTTCCGAGGCGACAGCGCCCACGGCGCCGCCGCCCCCGCGCGCCGAGGTGATCCCACCGTCCCCCGGTCCGCAGATGGTCTGGGAGCAGGGGTATTGGAGCTTCAATGGCGCCACCTGGGACTGGATCCCCGGGCATTACGCGGCGCGGCCGCAACCGACGGCGCAGTGGATGCCCGGCCATTGGGCCCAGCAGCCCGGCGGCACCTGGGTCTGGGTCGCCGGCCGCTGGACCAGCTGAGCCCGGCCGATCCCCGGGGCGGAGTGGAGGAAACCGCCGCCGCTTGAACCGGCGTCCACTTCGGCGGAAAATGCTCTAGGATGCGCCGCGACCCCATGGCCGCCGGCGGATCCCATGACTGACGAGAGCATCGAGCCCGCGCGACCGCGCCGTGGCGGCGTGCGGAGCGTCGCTGTCGCGGACACAGATGGCGATATCCGCTTGGACCGGTGGTTCAAGCGCCATTTCCCGACCCTGACGCACGGGCACCTCGAGAAGCTCCTGCGCACCGGCCAGGTGCGGCTCGACGGCAAGCGCGCGCAAGCAAGCGATCGGGTACAGCCCGGCCAGACCGTTCGCGTGCCGCCCCTGGGCAATCTGGCACCCTCGCGCGCCGCCGCGCCGGCCCCCCCGCGGCCCGAAGAAGCGAAGGCGCTGCAGGATGTCGTGCTCTATCGGGACGCCGATGTGATCGCGCTCAACAAGCCCGCGGGGCTTGCGGTGCAAGGCGGCACCGGCGTCGAGCGGCATCTCGACGGATTGTTGGACGCGCTGCGCTTCGATGCCGCCGAGCGTCCCCGGCTCGTGCATCGCCTGGACCGGGACACCAGCGGAGTGCTGGTCCTGGCGCGGAGCGCGCGCGCCGCCGCCGAGCTCGCCGCCGCCTTTCGCGGCAAGACCACCCGCAAGATCTATTGGGCCGGCGTCGTGGGCCTTCCGAAGCCGCGCGAGGGCAAGATCGATCTGCCGCTGGCGAAGCTGCAGGGCCGTCTCGGCGAGCGCGTGATGCCCGACGAGGACGACGGCAAGCCCGCGATCACGCGCTATCAAGTCGTGAGCCACGCGGGCGACAAGCTTTCCTGGCTCGCGCTCATGCCGATCACCGGCCGGACCCACCAGCTCCGCGCCCATTGCGTGGCGCTGGGAACGCCGATATTGGGCGACGGGAAGTACGGCGGGCGCGCCTCGCGCCCCGAGGGCGTACCAGAGCCGCGCAAACTGCATCTGCATGCCCGCACCTTGATCCTGCCGCGGCCCGACGGCAGCGTGCTCAAGCTCACCGCGCCGCTGCCCTCCCACATGAAGGCGACCTGGCGCTTCCTCGGCTTCGAGGAATCGGAGGGCAGGGGCATCTTCGAAGAGGATTGAGGTGAAGCGGTTTTACAGGGACGCCGGGGTGACGGAGACGCCGGACGCTTTCGGCGTCGCTCTCGATGGCAAGCCCGTGAGCACGCCGGCGAAGCGGCCGCTCACGGTCCCGACCCGCGCGCTCGCCGTGGCCATTGCCGAGGAATGGCGCGCCCAAGGCGAGACCATCGATCCGAGACGCCTGCCGCTGACGCGGCTTGCCAGCATCGCCCTCGATCTGGTGGCGCCCCGGCGCGAGGCGGTGGTCGCGGAGGTCGCGAAATACGCCAGTACGGACCTCGTCTGCTACCGCGCGGAGCAACCGCCGGAGTTGGCCGAACGCCAGCGCGCCGCTTGGCAGCCGCTCATCGACTGGGCAACCTTGCGCTTCGATGCGCCCCTGGCGGCGACCGCCAGCATCCTGCCGGTGGCGCAGCCCGCCGCGTCGCTCAGAGCCCTGGAGACCGCGGTCGCCGCTTACGACACGCACCGCCTGGCTGCGCTGCATCTGGCGGCCGCCGCCTGTGGCTCGCTGGTGGTGGCGCTGGCGCTGGTCGAGGGCCGCATCGATGCCGAGGCGGCCTTCGCCGCCGCCGAGCTCGACGAGAGCTACGAGATCGAGCGCTGGGGCGAGGACGCCGAGCAGACGAAGCGCCGCGTGGGCCTCAAGGAGGATATCGCGCTCGCCGCGCGCTTCGTGTCGCTCCTGGCGGATTAGCCCGCCCCTGGCGCCCTGCGTGCAATGATGTTATCCCGGCCAGGGGTTTAGGGGCTCAGCCATGCAGGACATCCTGTCGCGACTCGAGGAGAAGCGCCGCGCCGCCGCGGCGGGCGGCGGCGAGAAGCGCACCGCCGCGCAGCACGCCAAGGGCAAGCTCACCGCTCGCGAGCGCCTCGAGGTTCTGCTCGATCCCGGCTCCTTCGAGGAGTGGGGCATGTTCGTCGAGCACCGCTCGCAGGATTTTGGCATGGCCGAGCAGAAGATCCCCGGCGACGGCGTGGTCACCGGCTTCGGCACCGTGAACGGCCGCCTGGTCTTCGTGTTCAGCCAGGACTTCACGGTGTTCGGCGGCAGCCTCAGCGAGGCGCATGCGGAGAAGATCTGCAAGATCATGGACGAAGCGATGAAGGTGGGCGCGCCCGTGATCGGCCTCAACGACAGCGGCGGCGCGCGCATCCAGGACGGCGTCGCCTCGCTCGCGGGCTATGCCGAGGTGTTCCAGCGCAACGTGCTGGCCTCCGGCGTAGTGCCGCAGGTCTCGCTCATCATGGGTCCGTGCGCGGGGGGTGCGGTCTATTCGCCCGCCATGACCGACTTCATCTTCATGGTGAAGGACAGCTCCTACATGTTCGTCACCGGTCCCGAGGTCGTGAAGACCGTGACGCACGAGAGCGTGACGCAGGAGGAGCTCGGCGGCGCCATCACGCACACCGCGCGCTCCGGCGTCGCCGACCTCGCCTTCGAGAATGATGTCGAGGCCCTGATCGAGCTCCGGCGGTTCCTGGGTTTTCTCCCCGGCAACAACCGCGAGCAGCCGCCGGTCCGGCCGACATCCGATCCGCCCGAGCGCCAGGAGCCGTCGCTCGACACACTAATACCGGCCAATCCCAACAAGCCCTACGATATGCGCGAGCTCATCGAGAAGGTCGCGGACGAGGGCGAATTCTTCGAGCTGCAGTCGAGCTTCGCCAAGAACATCCTGATCGGCTTCGTGCGCCTCGATGGGCACCCGGTCGGGATCGTCGCCAACCAGCCGATCGTGCTCGCGGGCTGCCTCGACATCGATAGCTCGCGCAAGGCCTCGCGCTTCGTGCGCTTCTGCGATTGCTTCAACATTCCGATTTTGACCTTGGTCGACGTGCCGGGTTTCCTTCCGGGCACGGCGCAGGAGTTCGGTGGCATCATCAAGCACGGCGCCAAGCTGCTCTACGCCTTCGCCGAGGCGACGGTGCCGAAGGTCACCCTGATCACGCGCAAGGCCTATGGCGGCGCCTACGACGTCATGAGCTCCAAGCACCTGCGCGGCGACGTCAACTACGCCTGGCCCTCGGCGGAGATCGCGGTGATGGGACCCAAGGGCGCGGTCGAGATCATCTTCCGCGGCGACATCGGCGACGCCGCCAAGATCGAGGCGCGCACCGAGGAATACCGGGAGAAATTCGCCAATCCCTTCGTGGCTGGTGCGCGCGGCTTCATCGACGACGTGATCATGCCGCGCGGCACCCGCCGCCGCCTCTGCCGCGCCTTCGCCATGCTGCGCGGAAAGCGGCTGGAGAACCCGTGGAAGAAACACGACAACATACCGCTGTGATGCGACCGCTCCGATGTTCTCCAAGATCCTGATCGCCAACCGCGGGGAGATCGCGTGCCGGGTCATGCGCACGGCGCGGCGCATGGAGATCAAGACCGTGGCGGTTTATTCCGAGGCGGACGTGGACGCGCTCCATGTACGGATGGCGGACGAGGCGGTGCCGATCGGCGGCGCGCGCTCGTCCGAGAGCTATCTCAGCATCGAGCGCGTCCTCGAGGCCTGCCGCAAGACCGGCGCGGAGGCCGTGCATCCCGGTTACGGGTTTCTCTCGGAGAATGCGGAATTCTCGATCGCGCTCGAGCGGGCCGGCATCGTCTTCATCGGGCCGCCGCCCAAGGCGATCGCGGCCATGGGCGACAAGATCGAATCGAAGAAGCTCGCGAGCAAAGCCGGCGTCTCCACCGTGCCCGGCCATCTTGGCGTCATCCCCGACGCCGAAGCCGCGCGCAAGATCGCCCGTGAGATCGGCTATCCCGTGATGATCAAGGCCTCCGCGGGCGGCGGCGGCAAGGGCATGCGCATTGCCCATAGCGACGCCGAGCTCAAGGAGGGCTTCCGCGCCGCCCAGAGCGAGGCGCGCTCCAGCTTCGGCGACGACCGCGTGTTCATCGAGAAATATATTGAGCAGCCCCGCCACATCGAGATCCAGGTGCTGGGGGATGCGCACGGCACCGTCCTGCACCTGGGCGAGCGCGAGTGCTCGATCCAGCGCCGGCACCAGAAGGTGATCGAGGAAGCGCCGAGCCCATTCCTCGACGCCAAGACGCGCGCGAGCATGGGCGCCCAAGCCGTGGCGCTCGCCAAGGCGGTGGGCTACCGCTCGGCGGGCACCGTGGAGTTCATCGTCGATCGCGAGCGAACCTTCTATTTCCTGGAGATGAATACGCGGCTCCAGGTCGAGCATCCCGTGACGGAGTTCGTGACCGGCCTCGACCTGGTGGAGTGGATGATCCGGATCGCCGCGGGCGAGAAGCTGCCGTGGAAGCAGAGCGAGATCCGGCTCGAGGGCCATGCCATCGAGGCGCGGGTCTACGCCGAGGATCCCGCTCGCGGGTTCCTGCCCTCGATCGGCCGCCTGGTCCGATATACCGAGCCCGCGGGCGAGGCTGTCCGGGTCGACAGCGGCGTCTACGAAGGTGCCGAGATCAGCATCCACTACGATCCCATGATCGCGAAGGTGATCGCCGATGGACCGACGCGGGAGGCTGCGCGCGAGCGCCTCATCGAGGCCCTCGATGCCTTCCATATCCGCGGCGTGCGGCACAATGTCGGCTTCCTCTCGGCGCTCCTGGGACGCAAGCGGTTCGCGGAAGGACGGCTCAGCACGGACTTCATCGCCGACGAATTCCCCGCCGGTTTCGCCGAAATCTCCCTGCCTGACGAGGCGATGCCGAGCCTGATCGCGGTCGCGGCCATCATCGCTCAGCGCGTCACCGAGAGTGAGGCACAGGTCGGCCGCCGGGCTCCGGCCGGAGACGCAGCGGCGAGTTGGGTGGTTCTGCTCGGCGAGCGCGCGCATGCCCTCGATGTGGCGGCTGACGCCGAGCACGGCCGCGTCACGCGGGGCGGCGCGACATCCGAGGTGCGCTCGTCCTGGCGCCCCGGTGAGGCGCTGTTCCGCGGCACCGTCGATGGCCGCGCGGTCACGGTCCAGGTCGATCGCGACGGCATCGGCTATCGCCTGACCTATCGCGGCATCGCGGTGCCCGTGAAGGTGCTGCCGCCGCGCGTGGCCGAGCTCTTGACGGCGATCCCGCCGAAACCCGAGGCCGGGCTCACGCGTTCCTTGTTGGCACCGATGCCGGGATTGCTGATCTCGGTGATGGTCAAGGAGGGCCAGGACGTGAAGGCCGGCGAGGAGCTCGCGGTGGTCGAGGCGATGAAGATGGAGAACGTCTTGCGCGCGGAGCGCGATGGCAAGGTCGCCAAGATCCGCGCCCGCGCGGGCGAAAGCCTCGCCGTCGACCAGGTCATCCTGGAATTCGCCTGAGGATGGCCGCCGTCCGGCTGGTGATTTCTGGTCGCGTACAGGGCGTGGGCTTCAGGGCCTTCGTCGACCGTCAGGCGAGGAAGCGCGGCCTGCGCGGCTGGGTGCGCAACCGCCGCGACGGCACGGTGGAAGCGCTGCTGATCGGCGACGAACCCGCGCTCGTCGAGATGGAAACCGCGTGCCGGCGTGGCCCGTCGTTCGCGGCGGTGACCCGCCTCGATCGTTTCGAGGCGGAGGACGACGGCTCCGACGGATTCGAGGCGCGGCCGACCGAATAGCTCGTCCCAGGCTCAGCGCCCGAGCAGCCGGCTCCCAGAGGCCGCCAGCAGCCCGAGGCCCGAGAGGAACAGCAAACCCAGCACCAGCCGGCGGAACTGGATCTCGCTGACCCGGCTGTAGAGCCGCGCGCCGATGAGGCACGGGACCACCAGCGTGGGTGCGATGATCGCGAACATGCGCCCGGTCTCGGCGGTGATCGCGCCGTCGACGGCGTAAACCGTCAGCGTCAGCGTGTGCATCGCCAGATTGAAGGTCTGGATCACCGCGCGCTGTGCATCCCGGCTCCAGTGCCGGAGCGTGCACCAGAGCGTCGGCGCGGGGCCGCTCAAGCCGCCGATGCCGCCCATCGCGCCGCCGACGAGGCCGGCGATGCCGTCAGCCATCCTGCCGCCTCCGCGGATGCGCGGCAGCTCGCGTGTCAGCAGCATCGCCGGGCAGTAGATCGCCAGCAGCAATCCGACCCCGGCCTTGAACATCGTCGCATCGAGATACGGCAGCGCGGCGGCGCCGATGGGAACGCCGATCGCGCCGCCGAGGATGAACGGCAGTACGCGGCTGAGATCGAGGCTCCCTCGGACCGAATGGATCGACAGCAGCTGGCCGATGAGCGAGCCGAACACCACCATGGGGCCCGCGAGTTGCGGGCTGACCGACCACGCCCAGATGCCCATGGCCGCCAGCCCGAAGGCAAAGCCGGAGAGGCCCTGCACGAACCCCGCCACCGCCGCGCCGATGAAGACGTGAATCAGCATCACGCTCATTGGTGCGTGGTGCCGGTCCAGGCTTGCGCCGGCGCGGCGCTCGGCAGCAGACGAGGCGCGAAGGTGAGACCGTAAACCACCGAGCTCAGGAGCGTGATCCAGAAGCTCGGCGGCCAGTCCGTGACATAGGCGAGCGCGATGCCGGCCCAGGTCTCGGTGACGGCGAGAGCGATGGAGAGAGCGATGCCGCTCTTGAGCCGCACGGTGCATTGGAGCGCCGCCGCTGCCGGCCCTACCATCAGCGCGAAGACCAGCAGGATACCGACTACCTGCACGGCCTCCGCGACCGCGATCGCGACCACGATCAGGAACAACACCGCGATCAGCCTGAGCGACACGCCCCTCGCCTCCGCGAGCTCGGGATCGAGCGTCGCGAACACCAGCGGCCGCGCGATCGCGGTCAAGAACGCCAGCGTGAGCACGCCAAGCACCAGCATGTCCCAGAGGTTCTCGGGGCTGACGCCCAGCACATTGCCGAACAGCAGCGAGCTCGCCTGCGTGGCATAAGTCGTATAGAGGTGCAGGAACAGCACGCCCAAGCCGAGCGACAGCGAGAGCATGATACCGACCGCGACGTCGCGGCCGCGCAGCTGATCGCCCAGCAGCCCCATGCCGATGCCACCCGCCACCGTGAAGGCGATGAGCCCCCAGAACGGCGCCACGCCCAGAAGCACCGCTCCCGTCGCTCCCGCGAAGCCCACGTGAGAAAGCGCGTGGCCCGCGAAGGCGAGGTTGCGCAGCACCAGGAAATATCCGACCGCACCCGCGACGATCGCCACCACCGTGCCCGCCTCGAAGGCGGTCTGCATGAAATCGTACTCAAGCATCGTGGCGATGCGCCTCCGCCTCGACCTCGCCATGCGCCGCCACCACCACGATCCTGCCGTTGAGCCGCAGCACCTCGATGGGGGCGTCGTAGAGGCGCGACAGCACCTCGCTGGTGATCACCTCCTCGGTGGTGCCGAGCGCGGCGCGGCCGTGCCCGAGATAGAGCACGCGGTCCATGAAACCCAGCAGCGGGTTCAGCTCGTGGGCGGTCAGCAGCACGGTGATGCCGAGCGCGCTCTGCACGCGCTTGATGAGCTCGACCACGGATTGCTGGTAGCGCGGGTCGAGGCTGATCAGAGGCTCGTCCAGCAGCAAGAGCTTAGGCTTGCCGAGCAGTGCCTGCGCCAGCAGCACCCGCTGCAGCTCGCCGCCGGAGAGCTCGGAGAGCGGCCGCTCGGCGAGCCCCATCGCCTCCACCGTGGCGAGTGCCCAGGCGACCTCCCGCCGTCCGCGCGAGCCGAGCACCGGCGGGCCCCAGCGGTGGCCCTCATAGGCGCTCGCCACCAGGTCCCATCCGCGCAGGCGGAGATCGCCGATGGCCGAGCGCTTCTGCGGCAGGTACCCCGCCAGCGTCGTGCCGTTGCCGGGCGGTTTGCCGAACACCCGGATCTGCCCGGACGCAGGCGGCAGCAGCCCCAGGATCGCGTGGAGCAGCGTGGTCTTGCCGGCGCCGTTGGGGCCGAAGACGCCGACGAACTCGCCGTCGCCGATGCTGGCGCTGACGTCGGCGAGTACGGTCCTGCGGCCGCGCGTGAGTGTGAGATGATCGAGCTCGACCGCGCTCACGGTTGCTTGCCGGAGAGACCCGTCTCGAGCGCCGTCAATTCCGAGAGCATCCAGTCCTGATATTTCTTGCCCTCGGGCTCGGTCTCGGTGACGCCGACGATCGGTACACCGGAGTCCTTGGCGATCGAGCGCATTTTCTCCGTCAGTTCCTCGGAGGTCTGGCTGTTGTAGAGCAGCACCTTCACGGTCCGCGTCTTCAGGTCCTTCTGGAAGGCCGCGATCTCCGAGGCGCTGGGCTCGGTATTGTTCATGATCGCCAGCTGGAAGCGCGGATTGCGAACCCTGAGGTGGATCGCCTCCGCCATATAGCCCGCCACCGGCTCGGTCGCGGTGATGGCGGTGCCTGCATACCGCTGGCGCAGCGCGGCGATCTTTTCGTCGATGGGCTTGAGCGATGCGTCGAAGGCGTCGCGGCGCGCCTCGTAGTCGCTGCGATGATCGGGATCGAGCTTCGCGAGCTGCGCTGCCAGAGCCTTCGCCACCGCCGGCATGGTCGCGGGATCGTACCAGAGATGCGGGTTGTCGCCGGCCTTCTTGCCGACGAGCTTTGCGACCTCGATGGTGATGCGGCCGGTGGCGCGCGATGCCGAGAGCAGCTTGCTCATCCAGGGATCATAGTCGGCGCCATTGTAGATGACGATGCGCGCCGCAGCGAGGGCGCGCGCGGTCGACGCGCTCGCCTCGAAGAGATGCGGGTCCTGGTCGGGGTTGGTCAGGATGCTCGTGACCTTCACGGCTGAGCCGCCCACCTGCTCCGCCACATCGCCATAGAAATTCTCCGCCGCCACCACGGCGATCGGCTCGGCCTTGGCCGCCGCAAGGCCGAGCGAGGTCGCGAGCGCAAATGCCAAAATTCCACGCATAGTCCAGCCTCCCTGTTGATATTGTTATGTTATAACATAGCGCCGAGCTGCCGCAATGAGCCCTTAGCGATCGCGCGATGCAAGTCCAAAACGTTAGACGGAGCCGGGATCACCGGCAGGCGAGCGTGATCTCCTGCGGATAGATGTCGCCGAAATAGGCGTTTGCGACGTCCTCCCGCACCCGCGCCTCGCAGGCGACCCCCTGCATATTCCGGAATCGCACGGGCTCCCCCTCCGCAAGCAAGATGGCGGCGTAGTAGTCGTGATCGTAGATCTCGACTGTGAGCGGCTGGCGAAGCGGATCGACCGGCGCCGGCAGGTCGACCACAAAGGTGAAAGCCAGGCGCCCGCCGCTCGCCGTCGCGACGAAGTCGCGCACCGGGAGGTTCCCGAGGTCGCGGCCATCCAGCCGGACATACGTGAAATAGCGGACCTCGGCGAGATTGGGCTGGATGTGCTCGGCGATCACCTTGCTCTCCGCCGCGGAGATGCTGCCGCCACGTTCCGTCTTGTAGTCGCTGAGGAATGACTGGCTGTAGCCGGCATCGAACGTCCAGGTCTCCTCGACCGCCGTCACCCGCGCATCCTTGAAGATGAACGTCACCCGATCCTCGACCGCGATATCGGGATGAGCCGCAGCGAGCGAGGCCGAGCCAATCACGGCGCCCGCGGCGAGCAGCAGCCTTGCCGTGAGCCGTTTCCCGGCGCCGGCGGTTGAGGCAGCCATCATTGCAGCAATGGATCCGGCCCAGGCTGCGCAGGCCGAGATTTCCGGTCGCCCGCGGCGGGCGAATCCGGAAACAAGTCCAGGGATCCCGGCCGCTCGAGCCCACCGGCTGGCTCTGGCTGCGGAAGGGAACCGATCGCGGGCCGCGGCACCAGCATCGAGGCTGCGAGCATCAGCCCGATCGCGACCAGCCAACTGCCGAGGATCCGCATCCCAATACCCAGCCACGGCCGGTAGCAGAGGTGAACGGTGAGGCCGACCGCGCCGACGAGCCAGACACCGGCGGCGACGCCGCCCCGCAGAAAATTTGGGTCGTGGAAACTCGGGTCGACGAGCTTGATCCCAATGGCGAGCATCGCGCCGACGAGGATCGCCGTCGGCGGCAGCAGCCAAGCCCGGAGCCGCAGCGGCGCCGCAAGGACGAGACCGACGAACAGGCACGAGACCGGCCCGGGGAGGCCAAGCCGTCCCGTCGTTGCCGAGCCGGAAACGACCGAATTGATCAACGAATCCCGGAAGGCGAACCCCAGCCAAAGGCCTACGACGGCGAGGATCGCGCCGAGAGCAGCCTCCCGGCTGCGCACCGTCGCCAGCGCGCAGCCCAGCCCCAGCAAGGGGAGCGCGCGCTGATAGCTGAGAATCACCGAAAGCGCTCCGCGCTCGAGCATGCTTCGATCCATCACCGGGTGCAGCTGGATCACGGCGATGCCGGCGAGCGCCGCGATCACGGCGATGGGCCCGATCCAGCGCAGGACCTGGACCTCCGGCCACGCCCGCTCGTCAGACGACCAGGAAATAGACCCCTCCTGCGGCGATGACAGCGCCGAGCGCACGCGACAGGCGGCCCTCCAGGGGCTTGTTGAGCGCGAGCCCGACGCCGACACCGAGAAGATGGATCAGACCCGTCGCGATCACGAACCCGGCTGCGTAGTCGGCCGGGTCAGCCGCGTTCGGAAGCTCGACGCCATGCGCATAGCCGTGGCAGATCGCAAACACCCCGATCAGGATCAGCGCGACCGCCTCGGCCGGATGCCAGCCGAAGGCGATGGCCGACCCCAGCGCAAGGATCGACAGCGCGATGCCGAGCTCGACGTGCGGCAACGGCATCCCCAGCATGCCCGCGAGGCCGCCCATCGCCATGATGAGCGGGAAAGTCACGGGCAACGCCCAGACCGCCCGCCCGCCCATCTGCGCGCCCCAGACGCCGACGGCGAACATCGCCAGGAAATGATCGGGGCCCGTCAACGGATGCTCGAACCCCGGTCCGAACCCACCGGCCTGCCCCTGGATGATGTGCGCGAATGCGCCGTTGGGCATGAGCGCGAGTACGATGACTGCCCAGAATGCGACGAAGCTAGGTGCTCCGGCAGTCGAGCCTTTTCCTATCCAAAACATGCGACTTTGAATCCCCAACGATGCAGGTCCAACGCTGCGCCACGATACCAAAGCGCGTCCCGACCGGAGCAGCTGATCGCATCGATTTTAACCAAACCGTTGAGACCAAGCCATTTTTTAGCACTACGGAAATCCGCTTGACGCAACCACATTGGTTTTCTATTGTGAGCGAACGTTCACTCATTATTACACCTGACCCAATGCGCGACGGCACGCCCACCCGGGAGAAGATCGAGCGCAAGGCCATGGAGCTCTTCGTGGCGAAGGGGGTGGCCGAGACCACCATCCGCGACATCGCCGAGGCCGCCGATGTCGCCGAGGGCGCGCTCTATCGCCATTACCGCGGCAAGGACCAGTTGATCCTGGCATTGTTCCAGCAGCATTACGCTGCCTTCGCCGAGCGCCTGGAGGCGCTGCAGGCGAGCCGGCACGGCACGCGCGAGAAGCTTCGCGCGATGATCGAGGAGTGCGCCCAGGTCTTCGACACGGACCCCGTGCGGTTCCAGTTCCTGCTGCTCGTGCAGCATCACTCCATGCGGCGCCTCGGCGAGAGCCAGGCGACGCCGGTCGAGGTGGTGCGCCGGGTGCTGATGGAGGGAATGGCGCGGGGCGAGATCCCCAAGGGCGATCCCGACCTTGGCGCCGCTTTGGTCATGGGCCTCATCGTGCAGCCCGCGACCTTCAAGACCTATGGCCGGATTCCCGGCCCCATGACGCCGCTGGCGCCGGCTCTCGCCGACGCCTGCTGGCGCGTGCTCGCCGCCTGACCGCTCGATCGGAGGTCCCGCCATGGCCCAATCCCAACTTCAACTTCTCAAGAGCCGGCGGCTGCTGCCGCTGTTCGTCACGCAGTTCCTGGGCGCGCTGAACGACAACCTCTTCAAGACCGCGCTGGTGACCTTGATCACTTACGGCGATCCGCATTCGTCGACGGGGACGCGCGTGATCGTGGCGCTCTCCACCGCCCTCTTCATCCTGCCCTATTTCCTCTTCTCGGCCACCGCCGGCCAGCTCGCCGACAAATTCGAGAAGTCGGGCCTGATCCGCTACGTGAAGCTCTGGGAGATCGGCGTCATGGCGCTGGCGGCCGTCGGATTCTACCTCGACAACACCGCCTATCAGCTCGCCGTGCTGTTCTTCCTGGGCGTGCAGGCGACGTTCTTCGGGCCGGTCAAATACGGCATCCTGCCCGACCATCTCGCGACCGACGAGCTGGTGGGCGGAAACGCGCTCATCGAAGCCGGCACGTTCCTCGCGATCCTGATCGGCACGATCGCGGGGGTGCATCTGATCGGCCTGAGCCGCGGGCCCACGGTGGTGGCGGCAGTGTTGCTGGGATTGGCACTCGCCGGCTGGGTCGCGAGCCTGTTCATACCGAGGGCGGTCCGGGCGATGCCGGACCTCAGGATCAACACAAACGTGATCACGGAGACGCGGGCGATCATCCGCCACGCCAATGCACGGCGGGACATCCGCCTCTCCATCATGGGGATTTCCTGGTTCTGGGCCGTCGGCGCGGTCTATCTCACCCAGCTTCCGACCTACGCCAAGGAGACGCTCGGCGCCGATCCCGACGTCCTGAACCTGTTCCTGACGCTGTTCTCCGTCGGCATCGGCGCGGGCTCGGTGCTCTGCGCGCGCCTGCTGCGCGGCGAGGTGAGCGCGCGGCTGGCGCCGCTGGGCGCGCTCGGCATGGCGCTCTTCACCTTCGACCTCTATGCCGCGAGCTCGCGGGCCGTCGGCGGCAGCGGCGAGCTCGTGGGACTCTTCGCCTTCCTCTCGCATGCCGCCAATTGGCGCCTGGCGCTCGATCTCTTCGCCATCGCGGCGTGCGGCGGCCTGTTCATCGTGCCCCTCTACACGATCATGCAGACGCGCAGCGACGAGAGCCACCGCTCCCGCGTCATCGCCGCCAACAACATCCTGAACGCGCTCTACATCGTGATCGCCGGCGTGATCAGCGCGCTCATGCTGGCGGCGGGACTGACGGTGCCCGAGGTGTTTCTCGCCGTCGGCGTCGTCAATGCGGTGGCGGCCGTGATCGTCATGCGCCTGCTCCCCGGCGCACTTCTCAAAAGCCTGCTCGCGGCGCTGTTCCGCTTGGTCTATCGCGTGGAGGTCCGGGGCATCGAGCATGTCGCCGAGGCGGGCGAGCGCGCGGTGATCGTGGCGAACCATCTCTCCTTCATCGACGGTGCCCTGCTCGCCACATTCCTGCCGGGCCGGCCGGCTTTCGCCGTCAACGCCGGTCGCGCCGCGAGCTGGTGGGTAAAGCCGTTCCTCACTCTGGTCGACGCGGTCCCGATCGATCCCCTGAAACCGCTCGCCACCAAGACGCTGATCCGCGCGGTGGAGGAAGGCCGGCCCTGCGTGATCTTCCCGGAGGGCCGTCTCACCGTCACCGGCGCGCTCATGAAGATCTACGAGGGTCCCGCCATGATCGCCGACAAGGCGAAGGCGATGATCCTGCCGGTGCGGCTCGACGGGCTTCAGTTCACCCGTTTCTCGCGCCTCAAGGGCAAGCTCCGCCTGCGATGGTTCCCCAGGGTGACCGTCACCATCCAAAAGCCGAGGGCGATCGAGCTTTCGCCGGAGATCAAGGGCCGGCGGCGCCGGCGCGAGATCGGGCTGCGGCTCTACGACATCATGTCCTCCATGATGTTCGAGACCGCGGAGACCGGGAAGACGCTCTTCGAGGCCGTGCTCGACGCGCGCCACATCCATGGTGGCGACCGCGCCATCCTTGAGGATATCGAGCGGAAGCCCATGACCTACGACCGGCTGGTGACGGGCGCCCTGGTGATCGGCCGCCGGCTCGCCGCCGTCACGCGGCCGCTCGAAAAGGTCGGCGTGCTGCTGCCCAACGCCAACGTCACCGCCGCGACGATCTCGGCGCTTCACGCCTTCCGCCGGGTCCCGGCCATGCTCAACTATTCGACCGGGGTGCGGAACATGGGGATCGCCTGCGCCATCGCGGAGGTCCGCACCATCGTGACCTCGCGCCGCTTCATCGAGCGGGCGAAGCTGGAGCCGGCGCTCGCGGCGCTCGCCGAGGGCCGCCGCATCATCCATCTCGAGGACCTGCGCGCCGAGGTGAGCCTCCTGGAGCGGCTGCGCGGGCTCGTCGGCGCGCGGTTCGCCCGCACGATCCACGCGCGCCTCAAGCCCTCGCCCGAGGATCCCGCCGTGGTGCTCTTCACCTCGGGCTCCGAGGGCACGCCCAAGGGCGTGGTGCTGAGCCACCGCAATATCCTCGCGAATTGCCAGCAGCTCGCCGCACGCGTCGATTTCAGCCCGAGCGACATCGTCTTCAACGCGCTGCCGATGTTCCACTCCTTCGGTTTGACCGGCGGCACCATCCTGCCGCTGATCTCGGGCGTGAAGATCTTCCTCTACCCTTCGCCCTTGCATTATCGGATCGTGCCAGAGCTCGCGTACGACACCAACGCGACGATCCTGTTCGGCACCGATACCTTCCTTACGGGCTACGCACGCGCCGGGCACCCTTACGATTTCTACAGCGTGCGCTATGTCTTCGCCGGCGCCGAGCGCGTGCGCGAGGAGACGCGCCGCGCCTGGACCGAGCGGTTCGGTCTGCGCATCCTCGAGGGCTATGGCGCCACCGAGACCGCGCCGGCACTCGCAACCAACACGCCCATGCATTTCAGAGCCGGCACGGTCGGCCGGCTGCTGCCGGGCATCGAGGCCCGAATCGAGCCGGTGGACGGCATTCCGGACGGCGGCAGGCTCGTGGTCTCCGGTCCCAACGTGATGCTGGGCTACCTTCGCGAGGGAGCGCCCGGCGTCCTGGAGCCGCCGCCCGGCGGCTGGTACGACACGGGCGACATCGTGGCGCTCGACGCCGAGGGCTTCGTCACCATCAAGGGCCGCGCCAAGCGCTTCGCCAAGATCGCGGGCGAGATGGTGTCGCTCGCGGCGGTGGAGGCGCAGGCCGCGCGCCTCTGGCCCGATTTCCGGCATGCCGCGCTCGCCTTCCCTGATCCGCGCAAAGGCGAGCAAGTGATCCTCCTCACTGAGAACCCCGCCGGCACCGCCGACGTCCAGCTCGCGGACGCCCATGCCCACGGCA
The DNA here is from genome assembly GCA_035569735.1 of Allostellaceae bacterium. Lineage (GTDB taxonomy): Bacteria > Pseudomonadota > Alphaproteobacteria > ATCC43930 > CGMCC-115725 > DASZHJ01. Next base: position 19,274 of record DATMMM010000465.1, read on the forward strand.
TCGCCGAGGTGATGGTGCCGCGCATCGTCCTGAGCGTGCGCGAGATCCCGCTGCTCGGCACGGGCAAGATCGACTACGGCGAGGCGAGGACGCTGGCAGAGCGATCGCTTGCCGCCCGTGCGCCAGCGAGCGAGGCCGCGTCGAGCTGATGATCCCGCCTCAAGGCCCGTCGCGGAGCGAGCCGATGATGTGATCGGCGAGCAGAAGATCGGGCTCTTGGAGATCGCGATAGAAGAAATGGCAGAAGCGGTGGCCCGCCAGCTCGATGACGATGTCGCGCGACCAGCCGTCGGGTGATTTCACCACCCGCGTCTCCGCGGGCAACCCGCCGACGGTTTCCGTCTCGACGCCGTCCTCGTCCTTGGCCGGATGAAACGTCGGCGCGAGGCCGACATAGAGCCCCATGAAGACCTGGTTCTCTCGGGAGAAATCGTAGATCGTCAGATCCGGCCGGTCCCGCCGGCCCACCACCGACACGCCATCGGGCACGCTGACCGAAACCTCCGCATCGGGGATCACCACGCGCCGCCCAGTGATGGGCGGCGAGTCGTCGGACGCACAGGCCGCGAGAGCGAGGAGCAACGCACAGAGTGCGACAATGCGGCGCCAAGCTATCGTCGGCTGGCCTCGAAGCGCATTGCATTCGGAGCCCCTCCCCCCTTGAGGGGGAGGGCAGGGAGGGGGGGTGATCACCGCGCCCGGTGAGTCGGGATTGACGCGAGCAATCGCGTCAGGCTGCTGCCGCCGCTGCCTCTTCCGTCTCCGCGGGCGTCTCGACCGGGCCGGAGTCCAGGCCCTTGGCGTCGGGGTCGCGGTCGACCAGCTCGATCACCGCCATGGCGGCGGCATCGCCGTGCCGGAAGCCCGCCTTGAGCACGCGGGTATAGCCACCCGGGCGCCCCTTGTAGCGCTCGGCGAGCGTGGTGAAGATCTTCTCCACCAGCTTCGCGTCCTGCAGCGTCGCGATCGCCTGCCGGCGCGCGTGCAGCCCGCCGCGCTTGCCCAGCGTCACCAGCTTCTCGACGATGCGGCGCAGGTCTTTGGCCTTCGGCAGCGTGGTGGTGATCTGCTCGTGCTTCAGCAGCGCATGCGCCATGTTGTCGAACATGGCCTTGCGGTGCGCGCTTTTGCGGCCGAGCTTGCGGCCGCTCAGGCGATGGCGCATGGGTCTCTCCCTTCCCCGGCTCTCAGTACGGCTCCTCGAGGCGCTTGGCGAGGTCCTCGATGTTCTCCGGCGGCCAGTTCGTGATCTCCATGCCGAGATGGAGTCCCATCTGCGCCAGCACTTCCTTGATCTCGTTGAGCGACTTGCGGCCGAAGTTCGGCGTGCGCAGCATCTCCGCCTCGGTCTTCTGCACGAGGTCGCCGATATAGACGATGTTGTCGTTCTTGAGGCAGTTGGCCGAGCGCACGGAGAGCTCGAGCTCGTCCACCTTGCGCAGCAGGTTCTTGTTGAACGGCAGCTCGCTCGGCGCTTCCGCCTCGACGGCGGCCCGCGGCTCCTCGAAGTTGATGAAGAGCTGCAGCTGGTCCTGCAGGATGCGGGCGGCGAGTGCCACCGAATCCTCGGGCGTCACCGCGCCGTTGGTCTCGATCCGCATCGAGAGCTTGTCGTAGTCGGTGCGCTGGCCCTCGCGGGTGTTCTCGACCTTGTAGCTGCACTTGCGCACGGGGCTGAAGAGCGCATCGACGGGGATGAGCCCGATCGGCGCGTCTTCCGGCCGGTTCTCGGCGCCGGGACGGTAGCCCTTGCCGGCGTCGACCGTGAACTCGATGGTGATCTTGGCGTTCCGGTCGAGCGTGCAGATCAGCTGGTCCGGATTCATGATCTCGATGTCGTGGCCGGTCTCGATCGAGGAGGCGCGCACCTCGGCCGGCCCCTGCGCCTTCAAGCGCATGCGCTTTGGCCCCTCGCCGTGCATGCGCAGCCCGATGCTCTTCACGTTGAGCACGATGTCCGTCACGTCCTCGAGCACGCCGGGGATCGAGGAGAACTCGTGCAGCACACCCTCGATCTGCATCGAGGTGATCGCCGCCCCCTGGAGCGACGACAGCAGGACGCGCCGGAGCGCGTTCCCGAGCGTCAACCCGAAGCCGCGCTCCAGCGGGCCCGCGACCACGGTCGCGATCCGCTTGGGGTCGTCCCCGGGCTCCACCGAGAGCTGCTTCGGTTTGATGAGCGCTTGCCAATTTTTCTGGATGACTGTCACTGGTCGATCCTCATGCCTTCTGCCTTCTGGCGTGGCCCCGTGCCTTTGAAGCCGCAGCGGCGCCCGCCGGCCGATCTGCCCGTCGTGCGCCTTCGCTTGCTGCGGCTCGCTCGGCGCCGGGCCGTCGCGATCAAATCAGCCGGCGGACATCGGTCCGCCGGCATCGAAATCTCACACCCGCCGCCGCTTGGGCGGCCGGCACCCGTTGTGCGGGATCGCCGTCACGTCGCGGATCGACGTCACGGTGAAGCCCACGGTCTGCAGCGCGCGCAACGCCGATTCGCGCCCGGATCCCGGTCCCTTCACCTCGATCTCGAGCGTACGCATGCCATGTTCCATCGCCTTCTTGCCGGCATCCTCCGCCGCCACCTGGGCGGCATAGGGCGTCGACTTCCGCGACCCCTTGAAGCCCAGGCTCCCCGCCGACGACCACGCGATGGTGTTTCCCTGGGCGTCGGTAATGGTGATCATGGTGTTGTTGAAGGTGGCGTTCACATGCGCCACACCGGACGTGATGTTCTTGCGCTCGCGCCGCCGCAGGCGCGGTGCGGCGCCCGTGCCCGTTGTCGCTGCGGCAGGGGTAGCGGCGGCGGCAGCTGTCTTGGTCGCCATGAATCAGACCCTCGTCCCTTCAGCCTTCTACTTCTTGACGACCGGTTTCTTGCCTGCGATCGGCCGCGCCGGCCCTTTGCGCGTGCGCGCGTTGGTGTGGGTGCGCTGGCCGCGCACGGGCAGGCCCTTGCGGTGGCGCAACCCGCGATAGCAGCCGAGATCCATCAGCCGCTTGATGTTCATGGCGACGGAGCGACGCAGATCGCCCTCGACCTGGTATTCCCGGTCGATCACCTCGCGGATCCGCATAACCTCGTCGTCGGTGAGCTCATGGACCCTGCGCTGCGGATCGATACCGGTGACGCGACAAATCTTCTCGGCGGAGGTGCGGCCGATACCATGGATGTACATGAGCCCGATCGGGACTCGCTTTTGGCTGGGAATATTGACGCCAGCAATACGCGCCACGAGCGCTTCTCCTTGGGAACTCTGGGGTTTTCAGGCAGGCCGAAATGCGGCGCCGGAAGCCGAGGGCGCGCATTATAGAAACAAAAACCCCGAAGTCAATCGGCCCCAACTTATTCTTAAGCTTTGGAATTGCCCCGGTTTGTCCCGCGGAACGCGAGCGGCGCAGGGGCGCGCGAAACCGCGGTGCGGCAGAACAGCACAGCTTTCCGAGGGTTCAGCCCGCAAGAATGGCCTCGATCTGTCGCGTCACTTCCGGGATATCGGCCATGCCGTCGACTTGGCGGAGGATTCCCTTGGCGCGGTAATAGGGCAGGATCGGCGCGGTCTGGGCGTGATAGGCGGCGAGCCGCGCCTTCACGGTCTCGGCGTTGTCGTCGGCGCGGCGGATGAAGTCCTTGGAGCCGCAGACGTCGCAGACGCCGGCGACCTTCGGACGCTTGTTGCGCTCGTGATAGCTGGCGCCGCATTTGGCGCAGGAGAACCGGCCGTCGATGCGGTCGACGAGGGCGTCCTCGTCGACCGCGAGCTCGATCACGTAGTCGAGCTTCATATTCCTGCGCGCCAGCATGGCGTCGAGCGCCTCGGCCTGGGGCACCGTGCGCGGAAAGCCGTCGAGGACGAAGCCGTTGCGGCAATCGGCGGCGCCGATCCGCTTTTCGATCATGTCGACGATGATGTCGTCGGAGACCAGCTGGCCCGCATCCATGATCGCCTGCACCTTGCGGCCGAGCTCTGTTCCGGCGGCGCGCTCGGCCCGCAGCATGTCGCCGGTCGACAGCTGCACGAGGCCATGCGCTTTCTCGAGGCGCTTCGACTGGGTCCCTTTGCCGGCCCCCGGCGGACCCAGCAGGATGATCTTCAACCGCGTCTCCCGCGCAGCTTCGCCTTCTTGATGAGCCCTTCGTATTGATGCGCGAGCAGGTGCGAATGGATCTGCGCCACCGTGTCCATGGTGACGCTCACGACGATCAGCAGGCTGGTGCCGCCGAAATAGAACGGCAGCAAGAATTCCGAGATCAGGTATTCCGGCAGCAGGCAGACCACCGTGAGATAGAGAGCGCCCACCACGGTGAGCCGGGTGAGCACGTAGTCGAGATAGTCTGC
>DATMMM010000466.1:0-7582 GCA_035569735.1 Allostellaceae bacterium
GGGCGCGTCGCCTGGCAGAAGGTGCTGGAGGATTTCTGGCGCGACTTCTCCGCCGCGGTCGATGGCACGAAGGACCTGCGGGGGAAGGAGGTGGTGACGGCGCTCGACGAGGCGCTCGGGCCGCACTTCTTCCCGCCGAACGACAGCGGCAAGGATCCGCGCGCCTGCCCCGCCTGTGGCACCGGCCGGCTCGGCATCAAGCTCGGCCGCTACGGCGGCTTCATCGGCTGCTCCAATTATCCCGAGTGCAAGATGACCCGGCCCTTGAGCCTCGAGCACGCCAACGGCAACGGCGAGCCCGGCTCCGACTTCGTGGGCCCGCGCGAGCTCGGCAACGACCCCGAGACCGGCCTGCCCGTCAGCGTGCGCAAGGGCCCCTACGGCAACTATGTCCAGCTGGGCGTCGGCGACAACGGCGAGAAACCGAAACGCGCGTCCCTGCCCAAGGGGATGAACCCGCAGGAGGTCACGCTCGAGGCGGCGCTGAAGCTGCTCTCCCTGCCGCGCGAGGTCGGCAGGCACCCGGCGGACGGCGAGCCCATCACCGCGGCGCTCGGCCGCTTCGGGCCCTACATCAAGCACGGCAAGGTCTACCGCTCGCTGCCGCCCGAGGACGACGTGATCACGATCGGGCTGAACCGCGCGGTGGCGCTGCTGGCCGAGCCCTCCAAGGGGCGCCGGCGCGGCCCCGAGCCGATCCGCGTGGTCGGCAAGCATCCCGCCGACAATGCGGACATCACGCTCTACAAGGGCCGCTACGGCCCCTATGTGAGCCACGACGGCATCAATGCCTCGCTGCCGAACGATATCGAGCCCGAGGCCTTGACCCTGGACGAGGCGGTGCGCCTCCTCACCGAGCGCGCCGAGAAGGTGGGCGCCGGCAACCCGAAGCGGAAGAAGGCTAAGGCCAAGAGCGCGAAACCCGGGGTCGGCGCAGAGACAGAGCAAGCGCCCAAGCCCGCCAAACCGCGCAAGCGCCCGGCGAAGAGCAAAGCCACTGGCTTGAGCGAACCCGCGCCGCGACGCCCGAAGCGCGCCGCCGCCGGCTGAGCCGACGGTGCCGAAACGCAAGCTCAAGCCCAAGCGGCCGTCGCGACAGCTGCCGAGCCGCGCGGATATTCTCGACTACATCGCCAAGAGCCCCACGCCGCTTGCCCGGCGCGACCTCGTACGTGCCTTCAAGGTCGAACCCAAGGACCGCCTCAGGCTCAAGGCGCTGATCCGCGAGGTCGAGCGCGACGGCCCGGTTGAGCGAGCCGGCAAGCGCCGCATCAAGCCCGCCGACCGCCTTCCGCGCGTGGGCGTGATCGAGGTGACCGGGCTCGACCTCGACGGCGAGGTCATGGCGAAGCCGGTCGCCTGGAAGGAGGAGACCGCGCCCCCGGCGATCCGGGTGGTGCAGGAGGCCGTGGCGGCGGCGCTGGGCATCGGCGAGCGGGCGCTCGCCGAGCTCAAGCCGCAAGACGACGGCAGCTATGAGGCGCGGGTCATCCGCACGCTTGCAGCGACGCCCGACCGCGTGCTCGGCATCTACCGCAGGATTCACGACGGCGGCCGGCTCGAGCCCACCAACCGCCGGATCAAGACCGAGTTCCGGATCTCGCTCGCGCACGCCAAAGGCGCGGAGGATGGCGAGATCGTGCTCTGCGAGGTGCTGCCGGGCCACCGCCTGGGTCTGCCGGAGGCGCGCGTCGTCGAGCGCATCGGCGACAGCGCGCATCCGCGCGCGGTCAGCCTGATCGCGATCACCGACCATGGCATTCCCGTCGAGTTCCCGGAGGCCGCGGTCGCCGAGGCGGAGGCCGCTCAACCCGTCGGCCTCGCGGGGCGGACGGACCTGCGCCAGGTCCCGCTGGTCACCATCGACGGCGCCGACGCCCGCGACTTCGACGACGCGGTCTTCGCTGAGCCGGATCCCAAGCGTCCGGGCTTCTGGCACGCGGTGGTGGCGATCGCCGACGTCGGCTGGTACGTGCGGCCCGGCAGCGCGCTTGACCGGGCGGCTCAGCACCGCGGGAACTCCGTCTATTTCCCCGACCGCGTGGTACCGATGCTGCCGGAGGCGCTCTCGAACGAGCTCTGCTCGCTGAAGCCCGGGGTCGAGCGCGCCTGCATGGCGGTGCACATGACCATCGACGGCGAAGGCCGGCTGGTCGAGCATCGCTTCGTGCGCGGGCTGATGCGCTCGGCGGCGCGCCTCACCTACGAGCAGGTTCAGCGCGCCCGCGACGGCAATCCCGACGAGACCACTCGACCCCTTCTGGAGCCCGTCATCGCGCCCCTCTACGGCGTCTTCCAGCTCCTCGACCGTGCCCGCCGGAAACGCGGCGCCCTCGACCTCGATCTCCCCGAGCGCAAGGTGGTGCTGGGCGAAGACGGAAGGGTTCTGCGGATCGAGCCGCGTGCCCGCCTCGACAGCCATAAGCTGATCGAGGAGCTGATGATCCTCGCCAATGTCGCGGCGGCCGAGACGCTCGAGCGCTTGCGCCAGCCCTGCATGTACCGCGTGCACGACGCGCCCGATCCCGCAAAGCTGGAGGCACTCCGGGAGTTCTTGCGGGGCATCGGGATTCCCGGCCTCACGCTCGCCAAGGGCCAGGTCGTCCGCCCCCAACACTTCAACGAGGTGCTGCGCCGGGCCGCCGATACGCCCTATGCGCCGCTGATCCATCAGCTGGTGCTGCGCAGCCAGGCGCAGGCGGTCTACTCGCCGCAGAACCTCGGCCATTTCGGACTGGCGCTTCGGCGCTATGCACACTTCACCTCGCCGATCCGGCGCTATTCGGACGTGCTGGTGCATCGCGCCTTGATCGCGGGCTTGCGCCTCGGCGAAGGCGGTTTGCCGTCCGTCGAGCCCGAGCTGTTCGCCGAGACGGCTGCCCATATTTCAGACACCGAGCGGCGCGCCGCCGCTGCCGAGCGCGATGCGCTTTCCCGCTACGCCACCCTCTATCTCTCCGACCGGGTCGGGGCCGAGTTCGAGGGGCGCGTGAACGGCGTCACGCGCGCGGGCTTGTTCGTGACGCTGAGCGAGACCGGGGCCGACGGGCTCCTCCCCATGCGCAGCCTCGGTGACGACTTCTATGTCCACGACGAGGCTCGCCACCGGCTGGTCGGGCGGCGCTGGGGCCGAAGCTTCACCATGGGCGATCCCGTGCGGGTCCGTCTGGCCGAGGCCAACGCGGTGACCGGAAGTCTGCTGTTGGCCCTGGTCGAGGACGCCGACAGCGCCGTGAGGAAAGGCGGAGCGGCTCGAGCGGCAGGACGGCAGTCCGGGCGCAGACCTGCCCCCCGCTCGGCGGGCTACTCAAAACGTCGTTAACCCGCTATTGGGAATCGGCGCCCAGAATTGCGACGCCACCATGGCGAGCCCGGCCGGAGCCCAGCCTGCATGACCGCCGAGATCCGCGATCTTCCCGCTCCGGCCGCCGGCGGCCGAACTTTTCCTAGCTCGGCGCTTGGTCTATTCGCCTATCGCGCGGATGAGGTGCCGAGCTATTCACGATTCTTTTGCTCGGCCCTATCTTCGTACCTGCTATGCTCACGGAAATCGCCTCATTCCCTCCACAGCCCTTTGCGCGGTCCTATGGCTCCCTCGAACGAAGCTGCTCACTCTTGCGCTGCCACCCGGGATCAAGGGCTGAAGGTCCCGCGCCCCCGGTTCCCGGTGGCCCTCGCCGCCGCGGCTCTCCTGGCCCTTGCGGCGTGCGGCGCCTCCTCCAGCTCCGAGCAGCAGCATACCAGCCACATCAACGCCCGCGACCTCTTCACCGAGGGCTATGACAAGATCTCGTATTACTACATAGAGCCGACCAACCCGGAGAAGCTGGGCATCGCCGGCCTCGGCAAGCTCACCTCGCTGGATCCCTCGATCGGGGTCGAGCGGCAAGGCTCGGCGATCATCCTCACCCAGAGCGGCGCGCCGATCGGGCGCTACGATGCGCCGGAGGCGAGCGATGCCTCGGGCTGGGGCGGCCTCACCGCCTCGGCGCTCGACGCCGCGCGCCGCGCTTCGCCCAAGATCGCATCGGCCAGCGAGGACCAGCTGGACAAGGTGGTGTTCGACGGCGCGATTAGTACGCTCGACCGCTTCTCGCGCTATGCCTCGCCCGACGCCGCGCGCGAGCAGCGCGCCGAGCGCAACGGCTTCGATGGCATCGGGGTCACCCTCGACTCCTCCGAGACCGAGGTGCGCATCCTCTCGGTCCTGCCGGATGGACCGGCCGATCATGCGGGCGTCAAGCCCGACGACGTCATCATCGCGATCGACGGCACTCCGACCTCGACCTTGACGCGCGACCAGGTGGTGCAGCGGCTGCGCGGGCCGGCCGGCAGTCGCGTCGCCGTCGGGATCCAGCGCAAGAGCGAGCCGCAGCCGCTGAGCATGGAAGTCAGCCGCGCGCACATCGTGCTCCCCACCGTGACCACCAAGTATGACGGCAAGGTCGCGATCTTCCGGGTCTCCAGCTTCAACCAGGAGACCTTCGATCAGCTCGACGAGGCCGTGCAGAAGGCGCGGCAGCACCTGGGCGGCCACCCCGCGGGCATGGTGCTGGACCTCCGCGACAATCCTGGCGGACTGCTCGACCAATCCGTCAAGGTGGCGGGCCTGTTCATGGACGGCGGCACGGTGGTCTCGACCACCGGTCGGTTGATCGAGAGCCGCAAGGTCTATCCGGCGAGCGGCGGCCGGCGCACCGACGGTATCCCCATCGCCGTCCTGGTGAACGGCGGCTCCGCCTCGGCCTCCGAGATCGTGGCGGCGGCGCTCCAGGATGCCGGCCGCGCCGTGGTGATCGGCACCTCTTCCTATGGCAAGGGCACGGTGCAGACCGTCCTGCACCTGGAGAACGATGGCGAGCTCACGGTGACCTGGGCAAAGCTTCTGACGCCCGAGGGTTACATCCTGCACGAGCACGGGGTGGTGCCGACCGTCTGCACGGCCAATCTCGGCGACGATGATCAGAGCATCGCGCGCGCGATCCAGACCGGGACCGTCGTCGGCACCGGGCTTGCGGGGCGGCCGCGCGCGGCGCTCGACGAGCAGGGCTGGACCGATCTGCGCAAGGCCTGCCCGACCGAGCGCGTCGACCGCAACGCCGACCTCAAGATTGCCCAGCGGCTGCTGCAGGACCCCGTGCTCTATTCCCGGGCGCTCTCGGTGACGCCCACGCCGCTCTCGCGCACCGCCGCGGCAATCCCGCGCCCCTGAGGGGCGCGGGTTCCAGCCGGTCCAGTCGCGCTCAGGCGGAGCCGGCGCGGCAGAAGTGCCAAGTCTTGCCGCTGCGGGCGTAAAGCGCCACCATCCGCTGGTTACCGGTGTGATCGACGAGGACCTTGAAGCCATCGCCGGTGCAGGCGCCGGAGGCGGCCGCGGGCGGCGGCAGCTTCTTGGACTGCGCGCAGCTCGCTAGCGACGCGGGCGGGTTCGACAGGTCGGCCGGCCGCTTCCCGTTCACTTCGACGTAATAGTCCTTCGCCTCGCCGCTCTTGACGCTGGCCTTGACCACGATGCGGCCGAAGCGGGACTTGTACATACCGGCGTCCTGCTCGCCGTCGGTCATACCGGAAGCCACCGACCGGAAGGCGATGGCCGCGCAGGACGGCGGCGTCTTCTCCGGTGCCGCGGCCAAGGCGGGGCTCACCAGCCCCATGAGCGCGATCAATGCTCCGCTTGCGATCCACTTCATCTCTTTGCTCCCCTCTGTTGATTGATGCTTCGGACTACCTCTGGCGCGTTACGGGATCAAGATGGATCGAGGACTCTGCGCCGGCAAAGGGTGCCTTGGTTTTGCCGGCATTCCTGCGGAGAGTGCCGGGCGATGAGACCGCGCGCTTCCCTGCTGCTCGCCGTCCTGCTGCTGGGCGTAGCTTCCGCCGCTCGCGCCGAGACCGTCGATACCGCCTTGGTGCTCGCCCTCGACGTCTCCTTGAGCGTCGATGAGCACGAGTATGAGCTGCAGCGCGACGGGATCGCGGCGGCCTTCGAGGACCCGGCGCTGATGGCCGCGGTCGCCGGCGGCAAGAACCATGCGATCGACGTCCTGGTGCTGGAATGGTCGGACCCGGAGATCCAGGTGGTGACCGTGGATTGGACGCGCGTCACCGACGCCGCCTCGGCCAATGCCTTCGCCGCGAAGGTCCGCGCCACCAAGCGAAGCTCGCAGGGCCTGACCGCCATCGGGAACGCCCTGATGGCGGCGGGCGCCGCGCTCGAGCGCCTGCCCGACGAGGCGGCCCGGCGGGTGATCGACGTCTCCGGAGACGGCATGGCCAACATCGGCGTCCCGAGCTCGGAGGCTCGGGACGCGCTCCTGGCCAAAGGCATCACGATCAACGGGCTGGTCATGCTCAACGACGAGCCCTGGGTCGACGGATACTACGGCGAGAACGTGGTCGGCGGCCCCGGCGCCTTCCTCATGCAAGTGGCGGACTACCGGGAGTTCGCCGCGGCGATCCGGGAGAAGCTGCTTTCCGAGATCGTCGCCCTCCCCCGCCGGCGGGACGGCCTTCCGTCTTGATGCAGTAGGTCCTCAGCGGCTGGAAGCCGTTGAAACCCACCGAGGAGTACATCGACGTATAGGCGCCCGTGGAGAGGATCTCGACCTTGTCGCCGACCTTGAGGTCGAGCGGCAGCTGGTACTCGGTCCGCTCGTAGAGGATGTCGGCGCTGTCGCAAGTGGGCCCTGCCAGCACCGTCGGCCCCGACGGCCCGCCGTCGGCGGGCGTGCGGATCCGGTACTTGATGCTCTCGTCCATGGTCTCGGCCAGCCCGTTGAACTTGCCGACGTCCAGGTAGACCCAGCGCTTGTCCTCGTCGTAGCTCTTGCGCGAGATCAGCACCACCTCGCTCTGGATAACCCCGGCATCGCCCACGATCGAGCGGCCGGGCTCGACCACGAGCTCGGGCAGGTCGTTGCCGAAATGCCGCGTCACCGCGGCCATCACCGCATTGGCGTAGGCCTGGATCTCCGGCACGTCGCCGCGGTAATGGGCGGGGAACCCACCGCCGATGTTGACCATGCGCAGGTTGATGTCGGCCTGCGCGAGCGCCGAGAACATGCTGGCGGCACGGCCGATCGCCGAATCCCATTGCTTGAGGTCGGTCTGCTGCGAGCCCACGTGGAACGACACCCCGTAGGGGTCGAGCCCTTGGGTCTTCGCCTGCTTCAGCAGGTCGACCGCCATCTCCGGCGCGCAGCCGAACTTGCGCGAGAGCGGCCACTCGGCGCCGCCGCACTCCACCAGGATCCGGCAGAAGACGCGCGCGCCCGGCGCCGCGCGCGCGAGCTTCTCGAGCTCCGGCTCGCTGTCGAAGGCGAAGAGGCGCACGCCTCGCTGGAAGGCGTAGGCGATGTCCCGCTCCTTCTTCATGGTGTTGCCGAAGGAGATCCGGTCGGCCGAGATGCCCTTGTCGAGCACCAAGTCGATCTCGCCGCGGCTCGCCACGTCGAACGAGGAGCCGAGCTCGCGTAGCATGCCGAGCACCTCGTCGGCCGGGTTGGCCTTGACGGCGTAGAAGATCTTGGCGAGCGGGAGGTACCGGCGGAGCATCTCGTAGGCGTCGCCGACCACGTCGAGG
>DATMMM010000467.1:0-3988 GCA_035569735.1 Allostellaceae bacterium
CGGCGCGACGAGGTGATCCGCCACGTCCAGGACAAATACGGCCACGACCGCGTCGCCCAGATCATCACCTTCGGCAAGCTGCAGGCGCGCGCCGTGCTGCGCGACGTGGGCCGCGTTCTTGAAATGCCCTATGGCCAGGTCGACCGCATCTGCAAGCTGGTGCCGAACAATCCCGCCAACCCGATTACGCTGGCGAAGGCGATCGAGGGCGAGCCGCAGCTGCAGGCAATGCGCGACGGCGATGAGGCGGTGAAGCGCCTGATGGAGATCGCGCTCAAGCTGGAGGGACTCTATCGCAACGCCTCGACCCACGCCGCGGGCGTGGTGATCGGCGACCGGCCGCTCGACGAGCTGGTGCCGCTCTACCGCGATCCCCGGTCCAGCATGCCGGCGACGCAGTTCAATCTGAAATACGTCGAGCTCGCGGGCCTCGTGAAGTTCGACTTCCTCGGCCTCAAGACGCTGACGGTGCTCGAGCGCGCGGTCGAGCTGGTGCGGGCGAGGGGCGTCGAGATCGATCTCGCCCACCTTCCGCTCGACGACGCCAGGACCTACGAGATGCTGGGCCACGGCGACACGGTCGGCGTGTTCCAGCTGGAAGGCCAGGGCATGCGCGACACGCTGCGCAAGCTGCGCCCCAACCGGTTCGAGGACATCATCGCGCTGGTCGCGCTCTATCGGCCGGGACCGATGGACGACATTCCGAAATACATCCGGGTCAAGTCGGGCGAAGAGGAACGCGACTACCTGCACCCGATGCTCAAGGAGATCCTGGAAGAGACTTACGGCATCATCGTCTACCAGGAGCAGGTGCTTCAGATCGCGCAGACGCTCTCGGGCTTTTCGCTCGGAACGGCCGATCTGCTGCGCCGAGCCATGGGCAAGAAAATCAAGTCGGAGATGGAGGCCCAGCGCCGCGCCTTCATCGACGGCGCCAAGGAGCGTGGCGTGCCCGAGGCGCAGGCGACGACGATCTTCGAGAAGGTCGAGAAGTTCGCAGGCTACGGATTCAACAAGTGCCATTCCGCGCCCTATGCGCTGGTCGCCTACCAGACTGCCTATCTGAAGGCCAATTACGCCGTCGAGTTCTTAGCCGCCTCGATGACCCTCGATCTCGGCAACACCGACAAGCTCAACACCTTCCGCCAGGAATGCGAGCGGCTCGGCGTCAAGCTGTTGCCGCCCGACATCAACCGCTCGGGCGCGGAATTCACGGTCGAGGATACCGCCGACGGCCCGGCGATCCGCTACGCGCTGGCGGCGGTCAAGGGCGTGGGCGCACAGGCGATGCTCGCGGTGGTGGAGGAGCGCGCAGTGAACGGTTCCTTCAGGGACCTGTTCGATTTCGCGCGCCGGCTCGATCTCAAGAGCTTCAACAAGCGGCAATTCGAGAGCCTCGCCAAGGCCGGCGCCTTCGACCGGCTGAACGCCAACCGCGCGCAGACCTTCGCCGCGGCCGAGCTGCTGCTGCGCCACGCCGCCGCCGTCTCGGCTGACCGGGAGAGCCGGCAGGTGAGCCTGTTCGGCGACATCCCCGAGGCGGCCTCGCGCGCGGCGCTGCCGCAGCAGGCGGACTGGCTCCCCATGGAGCGGCTGCAGCAGGAGTTCGAGGCGATCGGCTTCTATCTGTCGAGCCATCCGCTCGACGCCTACGGCCGCAGCCTGGAGCGGGTGGGCGTGGTGCGCTCGGCCGAGCTGCCGGCGCGCGTCGCCATGGGTGGGTCGACGCGCTTCAAGCTCGCGGGCATCGTGGTCGGCAAGAAGGAGCGCACCTCCGCGCGCGGCAACCGCTTCGCGTTTCTGCAGATGTCCGACGCCAGCGGCTTTTTCGAGGTCACGGTGTTCTCGGAGGTCCTGGCCCAGTCACGGAGCCTCCTGGAAGCGGGTCAGCCGCTGCTGGTCACCGCGGACGCGCGCGCCGAGGAGGATAGCGTGCGCTTGACCGCGCAGCGCATCGAGGCACTCGACGGCGTGGTGGCGCAGGCGGCAGCGGGGCTCAAAGTCTTCGTGAGCGAGACCGCGGCGCTGCCGCCGCTCAAAGGGCTGATCGCGCGCGAGTCCGGCGGCAAAGGGCGCGTTACCGTGGTCGTGCCGCTGCCGCCCGCCCGCGAGGTCGAGATCACGCTCCCCGGCGGCTTCCGCATCAGCCCGCGGGTTCGGGCCGCAGTGAAATCATTGCCCGGCATCCTCGAGGTGATGGACATTTAGGGATAGCCGGTGAGATTTGGGCCCGCGCTCCTCTTCAGGGATGTTGATTGTGAGTAGACCGACTTGGCTGATGTGCCTTCTGTTCGTCGGCTTTGTGACGGCGTCGAGCTCGAGCATCGCCGCAGCCGTCAAGATCGTCGCGCTCGGCGCCAGCGACACTGCCGGACCATTCGTTTCAAGCAACGAGACGTATCCGGCCCAGTTGCAAGCGGCGCTGCGCTCCGCCGGCTATGACGTCTCGGTCGAGAATGCAGGACGCAGCGGTGATACGACGGAGTACATACGCAGGCGAGCCGGCGAGGCGACACAGGGCACGCAAATTGTGATTTTTCAGCCGGGCGGCAATGACCAGCTCGGTGGGCGGCTTCAGGGCGGCAAAGTGCTCGATCCGACTCAGACAGCCGCCAATATCGACGCGATCGTCAAAGACCTGCGCGGACGCGGTATTCAGGTCTTGATGTTCCAGTATGCGGGTGGCGTAGGTAACGACGTTGCTTCGCGCCACGGCGCAGTGTTCCTGGGCGGATTCTTTCAGGACGTTCCGCCATCCGCAGTCTCGGGCACACATATGAAGGCGGAGGGATATGCCATCGTCGTCAACAGGATCCTGCCGCAAGTCAAGGCGGCGGTCGATCAGGTCCTGCACCATTAGGCCGCGTCGGACGGCGGTGCTTCCCCGGTTGCGGGATCACGCTCCCGACGGCTAGCATCGACCCGCCGCGCTCGAAACACGGCGCCAAAGGAGGCACGCCATGCTCAAGATCTGGGGTCGGACCACGTCCTCGAACGTCCAGAAGGTGCTGTGGGCGTGCGCGGAGATGAACATCCCCTTCGAGCGGGTCGATGCGGGCCTGCATTTCGGCCGCAACCGGGATCCCGAGTACCTCGCCCTCAACCCCAACGGTCTGGTCCCCACCATCGAGGACGGCAAGGCGATCGTCTGGGAGTCCAACGCGATCCTGCGCTACCTCGCGGCGACGCGCGGCTTCGACCGGTTGCATCCGAAGGATCCCGTGGAGCGCAGCCATGTCGAGCGCTGGATGGATTGGCAGCTCTCGGTGCTGGGGCCGCCGATGGGGACCCTGCTGATGGGCTACTACCGCACGCCACCAGAGCGGCGCGACGCCGCGGCGCTCGACACCGCGCACACGCGCGCCGCCGCGGCCTGGCGGATCCTCGAGGGCCAGCTCAAGGACGGCAAGCCCTATGTCGCCGGCAAAGAGCTCACGCTCGCGGACATCAGCCTCGGCATGTTCGTGCACCGCTGGTACAGCTATCCGGTGGAGCGGCCGCCGATGCCGCACCTCAAGGCCTGGTACGACCGCCTCGGCGCCCGTCCGGCCTACAAGACCCACATCATGATACCGGTGAGCTAGTCTAGGGCGCGGCGCCGGACCAAGCCTTGTAATCGTCGGCCGAGACGCTCGGCAGCTTTTTGACGAAGGCGACGACCTGCCACATCGTCTGGTCGTCGGTCTTGATCGCGCCGAAGCTCGGCATACCCGTCATGTTGATGCCGTTCTTGATCGCCCAGAACAGCTCGGCGGGCTGGAGCTGCTGGCCGACCTCGGCGAGATCGGGCGGATCGGGATGCAGGCCCTCGGAGAACTTGGCCCATTTGACGCCGGGCGCGCCGTGGCAATTGACGCAACCGAGCTCGGCATAGGCGTGGGCGCCCGCCTTCACCACGGCGGGGTCGCCGAGCTGGATCGTCGGCCGGTCGGTCGCGTGCCGCTCGATCGAGGCCGTGCGCACGCGCGCCAGCGCCCATTTCGCGATC
>DATMMM010000468.1:0-4296 GCA_035569735.1 Allostellaceae bacterium
CGCCGCTGGTCAACCGCTGGCACAAGAAGTTCGCCCGGCGCGTCCTCGACCCCCGGCCGCTCAGCCCCGAGGAATTCGACGAGCCCTACGCCACTTTCGACACCGAGGACTTCCGGAACGGCTTCCGCAGCTTCCTCGCCAAGCGCACCCCGGTGTTCGAGGGGCGATGAGGGGTCCGCGATGCTCTATAGGCGCTTGTTATTGCTCAGCTGAATCGCTCCCGCCGATTGGTGCGAGATGCCCAGGGCGGCGCCGATCTGGGCAGAGGCTTGACAAGATCACCCTGGAGAACAAACAATGAACGTCCGAGCAAAGGAAGAGCGATGGACGCGACAGCGGGGTCGAGCCGCGAAGTGGATCGACGGCTGGGCAGGGCACTGCCGCCGCACGAAGGCCTGACGGCTCTCAAGGAGCGGGTGGGAAAACTCGCCGGCGGGAGCTTGGGCGAGCATGGCCTGCTGCCGTTCGGCGTGCCGGCGATCGATGCCGCATTGCCGGGCGGCGGGTTGGCGCGTGGCGCCGTGCACGAGCTCAGCGGCCTCGGCGGCGACGAGGAGGACGGCGCCGTTGCGTCGGCGTTTCTCGCCGGCATCCTCGCGCGCCTAGCACCATCGCAATCCATACTCTGGTGCCTCACCGCCGACGATCTCTATGGGCCCGGCCTCGCCGCACGTGGGCTCGCGCCGCGCCGGGTTCTCTCAGTCCGGGCGCGCGACGATCGCACGGTGCTGGAGGCGATGGAGGATGGGCTCAAGGTGCCGGCGCTCGCCGCCGTGGTGGGCGAGGTGGGCGCCCTGCCGCTCACCGCCAGCCGCCGGCTGCAGCTGGCGGCGGCCTCCTCGGGCGTCACGGCCTTCGTGCTCCGGCGCTGGCGGAGCGGCACTCAGGCGGCGGCTGAGCGCTTGGCGCCCGTGGCGGCGGCGACGCGCTGGCGGGTGAGCGCGCGGCCGAGCCGGCCGATCGAGAACGAGCCCGGCATCGGCCGGCTGCTCTGGCAGGTGGAGCTGCTGCGCTGCCGCGGCGGCGTTCCCGCCCAATGGATCGTGGAGGCATGCGATGCGACGGGTCATGTCGCTCTGGCTGCCGAGCTGGCCGATCGAGCGCCGGCGCCGGCCGAGCGCCAGCCGCTCCGCGCCACCGGCTGAGGCCGAGCGCACCGTCATCGTGGAGTGGGTGGGCGGGCGTGGCCTGCTCTCGGCGGTGGACTCCCGGCTCGTCGACAGCATCGCGCCGGGCATGCCGCTCGCCGATGCCCGCGCGATCGCGCCCGGCATCGTGGTGCTCGACGCCGATCCCGAGGGCGACGCCGCGGCGTTGCGGCGGCTCGCCCATTGGTGCGGCCGCTACAGCCCCTGGACGGCGACCGACGGCGCGGACGGGATCTGGCTCGACCTGACCGGTGTGGCGCATCTCTTCGGCGACGAGGCCGGGCTCGCCGCCGATCTGGTGGCGCGGCTCCGGCGACAAGGCCTCTCGGCGCGAGCCGCGGTGGCGGATACGCCGGGCGCTGCCTCGGCGCTGGCGCGGGCGGGGCGGGAGCCCATCACCGTGGTGCCCCGCGGCGCCACGAAACTGGCGCTCGCGCTGTTGCCGGTGGGCACGCTGCGGCTCCCCTTGGAGACGATCGAGCTGATGGAGCGCCTGGGGCTCCGGCGCATCGGCGATCTCTACAAGCTGCCGCGGCCGGCACTGGTAGCGCGCTTCGGCCTCGCCGCCGCCGAGCGCCTGGATCAGGCGCTGGGCTCTTTGCCGGAGCCGTTGTCGCCGCTGCCGCCGGCGCCCACCCGCTCCAGCCATCGCCGCTTCGCCGAGCCGATCGCGCGGCCCGAGGATCTGGCATCCGCCATCGCCTCGCTCGCCGAGGCGCTCTGCCGCGCGCTCGCGGGCGACGGTGTGGGCGCGCGGCGCCTGGCACTGCGCTTCTATCGGGTCGACGGGGTCGTGCTCGCGCTCGAAGCCGGCACCGCGCAGGCAAGCCGCGATCCCCGCCATCTCGCGCATCTCTTCGCCGAGCGGCTCGATCGCATCGAGCCCGATCTCGGCATCGAGGACATGCGCCTGGAAGCGCTGGTGGTCGAGCCGCTGGGCTCCCGGCAGGCGAGCCTCGACCGCACCGGCGCCGGCGCCGACCGCAGCGACGACGCGCTCGCCAATCTGGTCGATCGCCTGGAGAACCGCCTGGGCGCGGGCGCGGTGACGCGCCTGCGGCCGCGCGACAGCCACATACCCGAGCGCGCGGTGGAGCGCGTGCCGGCTTTCGCTCCGGGCGAAGGGGGCACACCCTGGGACCCCGATCGCATGCGGCCGCTGCGGTTGCTGGCGCGGCCCGAGCCGATCGAGGCGGTGGCGCCGATCCCCGACGACCCTCCGGTGCTGTTCCGCTGGCGGCGCCTGCTGCACCGCATCCGCGCCGCCGACGGACCCGAGCGCATCCTCGGCGAGTGGTGGCGCTCGCCCGAGGAGGAAACCCAGCTCCGCGACTACTACTGCGTCGAGGACACCGACGGCCGCCGCTTCTGGCTCTTCCGCTCGGGATTGCACCCCGCGCATCGCTGGTTCCTGCACGGGGTGTTTCCGTGACCGACTATGTCGAGCTGCAGGTCACCAGCAATTTCTCGTTCCTGCGCGGGGCCTCGCATCCGGAGGAGCTGGTGGCGGAGGCGGTGAGGCTGGGCCACCGCGCGATCGCCATCGCCGATCGCAACACGCTCGCCGGCGTCGTGCGCGCGCACAAGGCTGCCGCCGAGCACGAGTGCCGGCTGGTGATGGGCTGCCGGCTCGATCTGCAGGACCGGCCGAGCTTGCTTTGCTTCCCGCAGGATCGCGCCGCCTATGCCCGGCTCTGCCGTCTGCTCACACTCGGCAAGCGCCGGGCCGCGAAGGCCGAGTGCCATCTCGCTTATGCCGATCTGGTCGAGCACGGCGAGGGACAGCTTGTGGTCGTGCTGCCGCCGGAGCGGCTCACCGCCGCGTTCCGTGGTTTCCTTTCCGAGCTCGCGCGGGACTTCGGCGATCGCGCCTATCTCGCGGGCTCGCACCTCTATCGCGGCGACGATGGCAAGCGGCTCGCCCGCCTGGCGCGGCTCGCGGAGGTGAGCGGCGTGCCGCTGGTCGCCACCAACGACGTGCTCTACCACCTGCCCGACCGGCGGCAGTTGCAGGACGTGGTCGCCTGCATCCGCGAGGGCTGCACCGTCGCCGAGGCGGGCCTGCGCCTGAAAGCGCATGCCGAGCGGCATTTGAAATCGCCCGAGGAGATGTCGCGGCTCTTCCGCCGGCATCCCGCGGCCGTCGCGCGAACGGCGGAGATCGCGCGGCGGTGCCGGTTCAAACTCGACGAGCTCCGTTACGAATACCCCGACGAGGCCGCGGACGGCCTCTCGCCGCAAGAGCGGCTCGAGCGCCTGACGGCCGAAGGCGCCCGCGAGCGCTATCCCGGGGGCGTGCCGGAGAAGATCCGGGCGCAGCTCGCGCATGAGCTCGCGCTCATCGCCGAGCTTCGCTATGCGCCCTATTTCCTCACGGTCCACGACATCGTGCGCTTCGCGCGCTCGCAGGCGATCCTCTGCCAGGGCCGCGGCTCCGCGGCGAACTCCGCGGTTTGTTATTGCCTGGGCATCACCGCCGTCGATCCCGCGCGGCTCGACCTGCTGTTCGAGCGCTTCATCAGCGCCGAGCGCAACGAGCCGCCGGACATCGACGTCGACTTCGAGCACGAGCGGCGCGAGGAGGTGATCCAGTACATCTACGGCAAATACGGCCGCGAGCGCGCCGGGCTCGCCGCGACCGTGATCTGCTACCGCTCGCGCGCGGCCATCCGCGAGGTCGGCAAGGCGCTGGGATTGTCGCCGGACGTGACCCAGCGCCTTGCCAAGACGATCTGGGGCTGGAGCGACGAGCCGATCGCGGAGCGCGAGGTGCGGGCGCTCGGGCTCGATGCCGAGGATCGCACGCTGCGGCTCGCTCTCGAGCTCGCGGGCGCGCTCATCGGCTTTCCCCGGCATCTCTCCCAGCACGTCGGCGGCTTCGTGATCACCCGCGGCCGGCTCGACGAGCTTGTCCCGATCGAGAACGCGGCGATGCCCGAGCGCACCGTGATCGAGTGGGACAAGGACGATCTCGACGCCGTGGGCCTCCTGAAGATCGACGTGCTGGCGCTCGGCATGCTCACCTGCATCCGCCGCGGCTTCGATCTGATCGAGCGCCATCACGGGCCGCGTTTCACGCTGGCGACTGTGCCGGCGGAGGATCCCACGGTCTACGAAATGCTGGGCCGCGCCGATTCCCTCGGCGTCT
>DATMMM010000469.1:0-10027 GCA_035569735.1 Allostellaceae bacterium
GGCATGCCGCGCCGGATCAGCGACTACCCCGACGCCTACGCCGGCTGGAACATGGTGGCCTCGATCGGCAGCTACATATCGGGCGCGGCGACGGTGCTCTTCGTCTTCATCGTGCTGCAGACGCTGCTCGCGGGGAAACGCATCGGCGCCAATCCCTGGGGTCCCGGCGCCACCACGCTCGAGTGGACGGTCTCCTCCCCGCCGCCCTTCCACAGCTACGAGGAATTGCCGGTGATCGGGCCCGGCGGCGCGCATTGAGCCGATCGCCGATAACGAGGAGCTGAGCCGACGTGACCGATCTCTCGCTCAACCGCGCCAGCGACTTTGCCGAAGCGGGTGCGCGCGTCAGCGACTACGCGGCGCTGCTGAAGCCGCGGGTGATGTCGCTCGTGGTGTTCACGGGATTCGTCGGGCTCCATCTGGCGCCCGGCCACCTCCACCCGGTGCTGGCGGCGGTGGCGGTGCTGTGCATCGCCGTGGGCGCGGGCGCCTCGGGTGCCATCAACATGTGGTACGACCGCGACATCGACGCGCTGATGAGCCGCACGGCGAACCGGCCGATCCCCGCGGGCCGGATGGCGCCCGGCGACGCGCTGGGCTTCGGCTGCTTCCTCGCGGGCACCTCGGTCGTGCTGATGGGGCTCGCGGTCAATTGGGTGGCGGCGGCGCTGCTGGCGCTGACGATCGGCTTCTATGTTTTCGTCTACACGATCTGGCTGAAGCGCCGCACGCCGCAGAACATCGTGATCGGCGGCGCCGCCGGCGCGCTGCCGCCGATCGTCGGCTGGGCCGCGGCGACGGGCGATGTGGCGCCGGCAGCCGTGGCGCTCTTCGCGCTGATCTTCTTCTGGACGCCGCCGCATTTCTGGGCGCTGGCGCTCTATCGCGCCGGCGACTATGCCAAGGCGGGTGTTCCCATGCTGCCGGTGGTGGCGGGCGCCCGCGCCACCAAGCGGCAGATGCTGCTCTATACGCTCGTGCTCTGGCCCTGCGCGCTGGCGCCCTATCTCCTGGGCGTCGCCGGCGCGGTCTACGCCGGCGCGGCGCTCGCCTTGAGCGCGGCTTTCACCGCGTTTGCCGTCAAAGTCTGGCTCGACCCCACACACCGCAGCGCCAGGCAGATGTTCGGCTTCTCGATCCTGTACCTGTTCCTGCTGTTCGCGTTGCTGCTGATCGATCGGGCGCCGCTGGGCGTGCCGGGCCTCGTCTAGAGATGATCGGGCTTGCAGTGGATGAGCGGGCGAAGCGGCAGCGGGCGAGGAACTGGGCGATCCTGGGCCTGCTCGTGGCCTTCGTGGCGCTCATCTATCTCGTCACGCTGGTCAAGCTGGGGGCGTTCTGATGGCGCCTGACCGCCGGCGGCGCAACCGCATCACCGTCGTCGCGCTCCTCGGCGTGATCGGGGTGATGGTCGGCCTCGACGTCGCGGCGGTGCCGCTCTATCGGCTCTTCTGCGCGGTGACCGGCTACAACGGCACCACCCAGCGCGCGGAGGAGGCGCCCTCCGCCGAGCTCAAGGACCGGCTGGTCACCGTGCGGTTCAATGCGGATATCGCCGCGGACCTCGGCTGGGAATTCCGCCCGCTGGTCACCTCGGTGCAACTGCATCCCGGCGAGGAGCGCACGGTCGCCTACCGCGCCGTCAACAAATCGCGCGAGGGGATCACGGGCACCGCGACCTATAACGTGACGCCGACCAAGGTCGGGCTCTACTTCGACAAGATCCAGTGCTTCTGCTTCACGCGCCAGCACCTCGGTCCCGGCGAGAGCAAGGACCTCACGGTCACCTTCTTCGTCGATCCCGATATCGCGAGCGACCCCAACACGCGCGACGTCGATACCATCACGCTCTCCTACACCATGTTCCGGGCGAAGGAGCAGGATCCACAGGGGTCCGAGAACACGTCCACTGGCGCGCGGCCCTCGGTCGCCGCGGCGCCGCCGCCTCCGCAAACCAACCCGCAATGAACCCGTTCCTCGCGAGAAGATTCCCATGAGCGACAGCCACGCCGGACACAAGCACCCCTATCACCTGGTCGATCCGAGCCCGTGGCCGGTGATCGGCGCGCTCTTCGCGGGCACCATGTTCGGCGGCACCGTGCTCTATATGCACAGCGCGACGCTGTTCGGCATTCCCGGCACCTGGGTGATGGTCGCCGGTGTCGTCGGCGTGATCGCGATCATGGCGGTCTGGTGGCGCGACATCATCCGGGAGGCGGTCTACGGCGGCTATCACACGCCGGTGGTGCAGATCGGCCTGCGCTACGGCATGGCGCTGTTCATCGCCTCGGAGGTGATGTTCTTCGCCGCCTTCTTCTGGGCCTTCTTCAACGCCGCGCTGTTCCCGACCGAGGCGACCGGCGGCGTCTGGCCGCCCAAGGGGGTGCATCCCTTCGATCCCTTCGAGGTGCCGTTCCTCAACACGCTCATCCTTCTGATGTCGGGCACCACGGTGACCTGGGCGCACCACTGCCTCTTGGAGAACGACCGCAACGGCCTGATCAAGGGGTTGGCGGTGACCGTCTTCCTCGGCCTCTGCTTCACCTCGCTGCAGGCCTACGAGTACAGCCACGCCGCTTTCGGCTTCAAGGACGGCATCTATCCCTCGACCTTCTTCATGGCGACCGGCTTCCACGGTTTCCATGTGATGATCGGCACGACCTTCCTCGCCGTGAATCTGGTCCGCGCCATCAAGGGTCATTTCACGCCGACCCACCACTTCGGCTTCGAGGCGGCGGCCTGGTATTGGCACTTCGTCGACGTGGTCTGGCTGTTCCTGTTCGTGTGTGTCTACTGGTGGGGCGGCTCGGGCGCGGAATACGCGGGATGAGCCTCTGACCGGGCCTTTCGGCCACGAGACTCCGGCGGTCTCCTCGCTCGCGGCGGCGCTCGCCTGCCGATGCCCGCGCTGTGGCAAGGGCAGAGTGCTCCAGGGCCTCCTGACCGTTGCGCCAAGCTGCGCCGCCTGCGGTCTCGATTTCCACGCGGAGGAGGTAGGCGACGGCCCCGCCGCCTTCGTGATCCTGATCCTCGGCGCCCTCATCGTGTTCGCGGCGGCGATGGTCGAGCTCAAGGCTGCGCCGCCGCTGTGGATCCACCTGGTGCTGTGGCCGCCGCTTGCGCTCCTGGGCACGATCCTGCTGCAGCGCAGCCTCAAGGCCTGGCTCATCGCCATGCAGTATCGACATCACCTGCTGGACGCCGGGCAGCCGCGCTGAAGCCGGCCAATGGCGCAGCGTCGTCTTCTCTCGTTGACCCTGGGTGCGCTCGCGGGCTTCGCGGTGCTGATCGGGCTCGGCACCTGGCAGGTCCAGCGCCTGCACTGGAAGGAAGGGCTCATCGCCGAGCGCACGGCTGCGACGTCTGCGCCGCCCGTGGCGCTGCCGCGCAGCGTGGAGGCGGCGCGTCCGCTCGAGTTCCACCGGGTTGAGGTCAAGGGCGTGTTCCTGCACGACCGGGAGGTTCCCGTGCACGGGATCGAGCGGCGGAGCGGTGGCGCAGGCTATCTCATCCTGACGCCCTTGCGCCTCGCGGACGGCGCGGTGGTGCTCGTGGAGCGCGGCTGGGTCCCGACCGACAAGCGCGAAGCGGCGACCCGCGCACAGGACAATCCGCCGGGCGAGGTCTCGGTCGAGGGTTTCCTTCGCCTGGCGCCTGCCGAGAAGCCCGGCCGGTTCGTGCCCGCGAACGATCCCAGCCGGCGCGAGTGGTTCTGGATCGAGCTTCCCGCGCTGGCGCGCGCCGCGGGCGTGCCCGAGGCGCTGCCGTTCTACGTGGAGGCGGGCTCCGCGCCCAACCCCGGCGGCCTTCCCGTGGGCGGCCAGGCGAACACGGACCTCCCCAACGACCACTTGCAATACGCAATCACTTGGTATGCTCTCGCCGCGGCGCTTGCGGTGATCTATCTGCTCTTATTGCGCCGCGAGCGCGCCGCCGCCCGGACATCGCACGAGCCGCCATGACCCCCTACCAGACCCTGGAGACGCGCTTCCGCCGCCTCGGCACGCTCGGCGAGGCGACGGCCATGCTGCAGTGGGACAGCGCCACGCTGATGCCGACGGGGGCGGCACCCGCGCGCGCCGAGCAGACCGCCGCTCTCCGCGTGATCTCCCACGAGATCCTGACCCAGCCCGACACCGACGATCTCCTCGCCGGTGCCGAGGCGCAGAACGAGCTCGACGCCTGGCAGCGCGCGAATGTCCGCGAGATGCGCCGGCGCTGGCTGCACGCGACCGCGCTCCCGCCGGAGCTGGTGGAGGCGCTCACCAAGGCCTGCTCCGCCTCGGAGATGGCCTGGCGCAAAGCGCGGCCCGCGGCCGACTTTGCGCTCGTGAAGCCGCATCTCCAAAAGGTGCTCGCTCTGGTGCGCGAGGCCGCGGCGGCCAAAGCCGAGCGGCTCGGCACCAGCCCTTACGAGGCGCTGCTCGACGAGTTCGAGCCCGGCGGGACGACGGCGGCGATCGATGTGCTTTTCGACGATCTCGCGGCGATGCTGCCCGGCTTGATCGAGGGCGCCCTCGCGCGCCAGGCGGCGCTCGGGCCTCCGCTGCCGCTCGAGGGCCGGTTCCCGGTCGAGACCCAGCGCAAGCTCGGCGTCGAGCTGATGCAGCGGCTCGGCTTCGACTTCGAGCACGGCCGGCTCGACATCAGCTTGCATCCCTTCTGCGGCGGCACGCCCGACGACGTCCGCATCACCACGCGCTACGACGAGACCGATTTCATGCGCGCGCTCATGGGCGTGCTGCACGAGACCGGCCACGCGCTCTATGAGCGCGGCCTGCCCGCGGTCTGGCGGCGCCAACCGGTGGGCGACGCGCGCGGCATGAGCGTGCACGAAAGCCAGTCGCTGCTGGTGGAGATGCAGGCCTGCCGCAGCCGCGAGTTCCTGGAGTTCGCGGCGCCGCTGCTGCGCGAGGCCTTCGGCGGCAAGGGGCCGGCCTGGGAGGCGGACAATCTCCATCGGATCTATACGCAGGTCGCGCGCGGCTTCATCCGGGTCGATGCCGATGAGGTCACATATCCCGCCCATGTGATCCTGCGCTACCGGCTGGAGAAGGCGATGGTGGCGGGCGACCTCGAGGTCGAGGATCTGCCGGGTGAGTGGAACCATTGCATGCGCGAGCTGCTCGGCGTGACGCCGCCGTCGGACCGCGAGGGCTGCCTGCAGGACATCCACTGGTACGACGGGGCCTGGGGCTATTTCCCGACATACACGCTGGGCGCCATGACCGCGGCGCAAATCTTCGCCGCCGCCAAACGCGCCGATCCCGCGATCCCCGGTGCGATCGCGCGCGGCGATTTCGCGCCGCTCCTCGCTTGGCTTCGCACCAACATCCATGGCAGGGGCTCGCTGCTCTCGACGAGCGACCTCCTGCGCCAGGCCACCGGCTCCAGCCTCGACGCGCAGATCTACCAGGACCATCTGAAGCGGCGGTATCTGGGCGCGTGAGCCCGCGAGGGACTCAGAGCACCCCGCGCAGCAGCACCACCGCGACCACGCCCGCCGCCAGCGGGACGAGCAGGAAATCCGTGAACCAGGCGAGCGCCGCGACAACGGCGGCCGCGAGCCATTCGGCGGGGCCGCCGCGCGCCAGCAGCGGCACCACCAGCGCGATCAGAATCGCGGCCGGCAGCTGGTCGAGCGCGGCGCCGAGGCGGGGGTGCTCGTGGAGCCGCCGCCCCACCAGGAAGCCCGCGACGCGGATGGCGTAGCTCACCGCGGCCATGGCAAGGAAGGCGAGCAGGACCTCAGCGCGCATCGCGCGCCCTCGGTCCCAGAGCCGCCATGAGCGCGCCCGCAAACCCGCCCACCAGCACCGGCGCGCTGTTGCCGAGCATGCTGCCGGCGAGCAGCCGGTCGGCGGCGAAGGCGCCGGCGGCGCTCGCGATCCAGACCAGCCGTGCCCGGTGCTTGCGCGCGAGACCGACCGCCAGCGTCACGAACACCGCGGTGAAGGCGAAGTCGAAACCCCAGCGCTTGGGATCCGTCACCACCGCGCCGAGCGCGTACCCGAGCAGGCTCGCCGTGGGCCAGGTCACATAGAGCATGGCGCCGGTGCCGAGGAAGAAAGCGCCCCAGTGGCGCCGCTCGCCCTCCGCCATGGTGATCGCCCAATTCTCGTCCGTGACCCAGGGCAGCGCCGCCAGCACCGCCGGGCGCGACCAGCCCCTGAGCACGCGTCCCATGGTGGCCGCCATCAGGAAGAAGCGGAAGTTCACCAGCAGCGTGGCGAGTGCCAGCGCCAGCACCGGCGGCGGCAGCGTCCAAATCCCGAGCGCCACGAATTGCGCCGAGCCGGAATAGACGATGGCGCTCATGAAGGCGGTCTCGCCGAAGCTGAGCCCCGCCTGCTCGGCAAGCGCGCCGAACACCAAGCCGTAGGCGAGCACGCCCAGCGCCACCGGTGCGCAGCGGAGCGCGCCCGCGATGAAGGCGGCCTGGGCACCCGCGGCAGTTTTGGAGAACAAAGTCATGATCCGCACCCATGCTGGGCCGCGGCGCCGGGCTCAGTCTTGCAATTTCTTGCTCTGGCCGCTGGCGAGCCGGAACACCGCGGGGGTCACGCCGTAGGTGCGGCGGAAGCGGTTCGTCAGATGGCTCTGGTCGCTGAAGCCGGTGGCGGCGGCGACCGCCGCCGGAGGCTCGCCCGCTTCCAAGAGACGCCGCGCCCGCGCGAGCCGGCGCTGCAGCACGTAGAGATGCGGCGTGGCGCCGGTCTCGCGCCGGAACACGCGCAGGAAATGCCAACTGCTCATCCGCGCCTCGGCGGCGAGCGTATCGAGGGCCAGGTCCTCGCCGAGACCGCCCTCGATCAGGTCGCAAACCCTGCGGATACGCGCGTGCTCGCCGTTCGCGCTCCGCGGTGTCGGCGCGGGATCGGCATGCCGCGTCACCAGGAGCGCCAGCGCCTCCATCAAGCGCGCCTCCCGCTCGAGCGCCGAGTGCGAGGTCTCCGCCGCGCGATGCGCGGCGAGCAGCAGCCGCGCCGCTTCCGGGTCCTGCACGACGGCGCGGCGGAAATGCGGCGGCGGGGTCGGCCGGCCCGCGATCTCCGAGGCGACCCGCGCCAGCACCTCGGGCGCGGGGTAGAGCATCCGATAGCGCCAGCCCGCGGGGTCCGCGGTCTCGCCGTCGTGGATGTCTCCGGGATTGAGCAGGACCAGGCCGCCGCGCTTGGCGTAATGGCGCTCGCCGTGCGCGATGAAGGTCTCGCCGCCGATCTCCACCGTGCCGAGCGCGTAGCTCTCGTGCCAGTGTCGGGTGAAGCGGTGCGTGCGGTACTCGGCCGCCAGCCACTCGACGTCGCCGAGCTCGCGCGTGCGCCAGAAGCGAGTGCGCTCGACCGCGCTCGCGTGCTCGGGATCGTCGGGGCTCATCGCTGCAGCATTGGCCGAACCCGGCCCCGGCGTCTTGGCAAATCCTGCTCGGACCCGGCCCCGCCCGGCGCATGGCCGCCATGCCCGCGGCTTCGTTTTGGAAAATATGAGAACTACCGTTGTGCACCAATATGTTAGAGGATGCGCCCAATCGCCCACGCCGATGATTTAGATTGATGCCGAGGATTTGTGCCGGAGCGGACCGGGGCCGGGTTGCAGCGGGGGGACCCCGGCGATAGGCTCAGCCGCGCTTGTCCAGGGGATAGGCCCTCGGACCGGCTGGAGCCGTCCTTCCCGTGAACTACGTCAGCACCCGCGATGCCCGCCGCCCCCCGGAGCGCCTTGGCTTCGAGGCCGTCCTGCTGGCGGGCTTGGCGCGGGATGGCGGCCTCTATGTGCCCGAGAGCTGGCCCAGCCTCAATGCCGCGGAGCTGCGCGCGCTCAGGGGCCGGTCCTATGCGGAGATCGCTGCGGCGGTGATGGCGCCCTTCCTGGGCTCGGCCATCGAGGCCGCGCAATTCCGCCGGTTGGTCGACGGCGCCTACGAGGGTTTCGGGCACGCCGCGGTGGCGCCGCTGAAGCAGCTCGAGAGCGATCTCTGGCTCCTGGAGCTGTTCCACGGGCCGACGCTCGCGTTCAAGGATTATCCGCTGCAGCTGGTGGGGCCGCTCTTCGACCATGTGCTGAGCCGGCGCGGCGAGCGCGTCACCATCGTGGGCGCCACCTCCGGCGACACCGGCTCGGCCGCCATCGAGGCGTGCCGCGACCGCGACTCCCTGGACGTGTTCATCCTCTATCCCGAGGGCCGGATCTCCGAGGTGCAGCGGCGCCAGATGACGACGGTGCCCTCGCCCAACGTGCACGCGGTCGCCCTCAAGGGCACCTTCGACGATTGCCAGGACCTCGTGAAGGCGATGTTCGCGGACGCGCGGTTCCGCCAAGACCACAACCTCTCCGCGGTCAATTCCATCAACTGGGCGCGCATCATGGCGCAGGTCGCCTACTACGTCGCGGCAGCGCTGGCGCTGGGCGCGCCCGACCGCCCGGTCTCCTTCGCGGTGCCGACCGGGAACTTCGGCAATGTCTACGCGGCGCACGTCGCGCGCCGGATGGGGCTGCCGATCGCGGAGCTGGTGATCGGCACCAACCGCAACGACATCCTGACGCGCTTCCTCGACGACGGCGCGATGACCATCGCCGGCGTCGAGCCGAGCCTCAGCCCCAGCATGGACATCCAGGTCTCCAGCAATTTCGAGCGGCTCTACCACGAGCTCAAGACCGGCGATGGCGCCGCGGTGGCGGCGGGTTTCAAGAGCTTCCGCGCGACCGGCAGCCTGCCGGTGAGCGACGCCGAGTGGCGCCGCGCGCGCGAGCTGTTCTCCGCCGCGCGCATCGACGATGCGCAGACGCTGGCCGAGATCGGCGAGACCCACCGCGCGACCGGCGAGCTCCTGGATCCCCACAGCGCGGTTGCGGTGGCGGCGGCGAGGCGCGCGCGGCGCGACAGGACGGCGCCGATCGTGGCGCTCGCCTGCGCGCATCCCGCGAAATTCCCCGACGCGGTCGAGCGTGCCACCGGCATCCGCCCACCGCTGCCGCCGCGCCTGGCCGACCTCTACGACCGGCCGGAGCGCATCCATTCGTTGCCGAACGATTTGTCGGCCGTCGAGAGTTTCATCACCGCGCGGGCGCGACCCGTGGCGGCACCGGCCCGTGCCGGAGGAGGTTACTGATGGTTGTTCGCGTCTCGCGTCTCGCCAACGGCATGCGCGTCGTCACCGACAGCATGGATACCGTCGAGACCGCCTCGATCGGCGTCTGGGTCGGCGTCGGCACGCGCCACGAGCCCGCCGAGATCAACGGCGTCGCGCACATGCTCGAGCACATGGCCTTCAAGGGCACCGAGCGGCGCTCCTCGCTCGCGATCGCCAAGGAGATCGAGGCGGTGGGCGGCCACGTCAACGCCTATACCTCGCGCGAGCAGACCGCCTATTACGCGAAGGTCCTCGCGGGCGACGTGCCGCTGGCACTCGACATCCTCTCCGACATCCTGCAGCACTCGGTGTTCGATGCCGCCGAGCTCGAGCGCGAGCGGCAAGTGATCCTGCAGGAGATCGGCCAGGCCGAGGACACGCCGGACGACATCGTGTTCGACTATTTCCAGGAATGCGCCTTCCCGGACCAAGGCATGGGCCGGCCGGTGTTGGGCCGTGCCGAGATCATCCGCCGGCTCGACCGGGGCACCATCGCGGACTACATGCACCGGCACTATGGTGCCGCCGGCATGGTGCTGGCCGCCGCCGGCAAGCTCGACCACGACCAGGTGGTGTCGCTGGCCGAGCGCCTGTTCACGGCGCTGCCCGAGGTCGCGGTCGCGCGCGCGGAGGCGCCGCGCTACAAGGGCGGCGATCTCCGGAAGGTGCGCGACCTCGAGCAGGTGCACGTCGTGTTGGGCTTCCCAGGCCTGGCGTTCAACGATCCCGACTACCACGCGCTTTCCGTGCTCTCGGCGGCGCTCGGCGGCGGCATGTCCTCGCGGCTCTTCCAGGAGATCCGTGAGAAGCGCGGCCTGGTCTATTCGATCTACTCCTTCATCCACGCCTACAGCGACAGCGGCCTCTTCGGCATCTACGCGGGCACGGGCGAGGCG
>DATMMM010000470.1:0-13441 GCA_035569735.1 Allostellaceae bacterium
CGGTTCCTCGGGGCCCTTGAAGGTCGAGGGCTCGGTGGTCGGCGATTTCCGGATCTATCTGGAAGAGCCGCGACCCTAAGAGCGCGAGGGTCTCGCCGATCTCGGAGACAGCCGTGCGAGCGCTTCGCTGGGTGCTCTACATCACAATCTACTTCGTGACTGCAGCGCTCTCCCTTGGCGACGGACTCTGGCCTCCCGGCGGTCCAGATACGCGGCAGGCCCCCGATGTCGGCAACCTGCTCTTGGCTGTCATCGAGATCGTTGGGCTTTCAGTCGGAGTCGTCTTCCTGACTGTCCCAGGCGTGCCACCGGTGTGACGGCTTTCCTTTTGGATCCGCGCGAGAGTCTCAAGCCAGCAGCCTGGCGCCGAAGGTCCCGAGTCGCCTTATCGTTGACTCTCGGAAGGCGGTTGCGGACCCGGTAGGCTTCACGAAAGGGCAGACCACCACGCGGGGAAGGGGAACGTGAAAGCATGTCGAGCGTCTTCGTCGTTGCGGTTCTGGTGGCGGTGTTAGTCGGGGTCAATCTGGTGCGATTTATCGCGAGTCTGTAGCAGGCTGTCCTTCGGAGGTTCTCCTCTGCCGTCCACTCATGCAAACCGAGGTTTGCATGGTTGGACGGAATCGCTTACCCACTGAGCGCTATCCGGCGATAGCTCAGCGCCTCCGCCACGTGGATGCGGCGCACGGCTGGCGCGGCGTCGAGGTCGGCGAGCGTGCGGGCGACGCGCATGACGCGGTGGTAGCCGCGCGCGGAGAGATGCAGGCGGTCGGCGGCGTCGAGCAGGAGTTTCTTGCCCTCGGCGTCGGGCGTGGCGATCTCGTCGAGGAGCGTGCCGTCGGCCTCGGCGTTGGTGCGGATGCGCCGGTCCTTGGGAAGTGCCGCATAGCGCGCGGCCTGGCGCTCGCGCGCCTTGGCGATGCGCACCGCCACCTCGGCGCTGCCTTCCGCGGGCGGCGGCAGCGAGAGGTCGGCAGGCTTCACCGCGGGCACGTCGATGTGGAGATCGATCCGGTCGAAGAGTGGCCCCGAGATCTTCGATTGGTATTCGAGCGCGCATTTGGGCGCCCGTCCGCAGCCGAGCGCGGGGTCGCCGAGGTAGCCGCACTTGCAGGGGTTCATCGCGGCGACCAGCTGCACGCGCGCGGGATATGTCACATGCGCATTGACGCGCGCCACGGTGGCGCGGCCGGTCTCGAGCGGCTGGCGCAGCGCCTCCAAGGTGGCGCGCTGGAATTCCGGCAGCTCGTCGAGGAACAGCACCCCGAGATGCGCCAAGGAAATTTCGCCGGGCCGGCCGCGCAAGCCGCCGCCCACCAGCGCCGGCAGTGACGCCGAGTGATGAGGATCGCGGAACGGGCGCTGGCGCAGCAGCTTGCCTTCGCGCAAGAGCCCTGCCACGGAATGAATCATCGAGACCTCGAGCGCCTCGGCGGGATCGAGCGGCGGCAAAAACCCGCCGAGCCGCGCCGCCAACATCGATTTGCCCGCACCCGGCGGGCCTATCATCAAAAGATTATGGCCGCCCGCTGCCGCCACCTCGAGCGCACGCTTGGCGGTTTCCTGGCCCTTGATGTCCTTGAGGTCGGGCGGCGGCGGCCCCGGCTCCGCCAGCCGCGGCTCCGGCGGCGAGAGCACCTGTGTCCTCTTGAAATGATTGATCAGCGCCAGCAGCGAGGGTGCCGCCAGCACCTCGATCGAGCCCGCCCAGGCGGCTTCTCCGCCGCAGGCCGCGGGGCAGATCAGGCCGAGCTCCCGCTCCGCCGCCGCCATCGCCGCCGGCAGGATGCCCGCCACCGGCAAGAGCGCTCCGTCGAGTGCGAGCTCGCCCAATGCCATATAGCCCTCGATCTCGTCGACCGGCAGCACGCCCATGGCGCCCAAGAGGCCCAGGGCTATTGGCAGGTCGAAATGGCTGCCTTCCTTGGCGAGGTCCGCGGGCGCCAGATTGACCGTGATCCGGCGGGGCGGCAGCGCCAGGCCCAGCGCGTTCAAGGCCGCACGCACGCGCTCGCGCGATTCCGCCACCGCCTTGTCCGGGAGCCCCACCACGTTGAAGGCCACCACGCCCGAGGTGATGGTGACCTGGGCATCGACCTCCAGCACGTCGATGCCCTGAAACGCCACCGTCTTCACGCGCGCGACCAAGGTGCTCCTCCCCGCATCCCCTGCGGGAAACAGTCTAGCCGGAACCCGCACGGCGGGAAACGAAAGTCCCTTGTTCTAAGGCCGGAGGATTGGTAGCGCCTAGGCCATGGCGCCGCCGTTCCCAGTCACTTACTCAACGCTCTCGACCGAGGCGCTCGCGGCTTGGCTTGAGGCCAGCTATGAGCTCGGCACCGTCACGGCCTGCCGGCTGCTGCATCGCGGGCTCAACGACAGCTATCTCGTCGAGGCCGCGCGCGGCCGCCACGTGCTGCGGGTCTATCGCGCGGGCTGGCGCACGACCGAGGAGATCGCCTACGAGGTTGCGGCGCTCGAGCATCTCGGCGCCAAGGGTGTCCCCGTCGCGCTTCCGATGCGCCGGCGGGATGGCAACGTCGTCGACTGGCTGCGGGCCGCGGAGGGCAATCGCGCGGCCGTGCTCTTCACCCACGCGCCCGGCCGCGAGCTCGACGGTAGCATTGAGGACAGCCGCCGCTACGGCCGCGCGGTGGCATCGGTCCATGCCGCGACGGACGATTTCGAGACCGGCCATGAACGTTTCGCGCTCGATCTCGAGCATCTCCTCACTGAGCCGCTGGCGGCGATCCGGCCATTCCTGCGCCACCGCCCCACGGACCTCGACACCATCGAGACGCTCGCGAGTTTGGTCCGCCGACGGGTCGCCGCGCTGCCAGCGGGCGAGATGGACCGCGGCTTCTGCCACGGCGACTTTCACGGCGACAATGCGCACATCGGGGGCGACACGGTCATGATGTTCGATTTCGACTGCTGCGGGCCGGGCTGGCGCGCCTACGACATCGCCGTGTTCCGCTGGCGCTGGGGCGACGACGAGGCGGGCGAGGCGCGCTGGACGGCTTTTCTCGAGGGCTATCGCTCCCTGCGGCCGATCGGCGAGGCCGATCTCGCGGCCGTGCCGCTCTTCGTGGTGGCGCGCGCGATCTGGCTGCGCGGGCTTCACGCGGCCAACACCGCCGACTGGGGCCGGAGCTGGCTCAACGACGCCTACTGGGATCGCCTGCTCAAGGGGCTGCGCGAGTGGCAGGCGAAGCATCTGGGATGCGAGGCCGAGTCGCCTGGCACATCAGCCGACCCGCCGGAAGCACAGCCCGCGGCCGCGCGAGAAACCGTCGTTGCCGACGCGCCCGCGACCCAGCGGCCCAAGCTTTGATCCTAATGGCGCTTGCCCGGCCTCTCACGAGGCTCTGGCGCCACGCTCCTGGAGCAGGCGATCGAAATGGTCGAGCGTGGCCTCGACCCGTGCCATCACCGTGCCCGGCGGAAATACCCCGTCGGGTCCGCCGCGTCCGGGATCGAGGCCGGTCAGCAGCGCCAGCGCGTCGTGCACGTCGTGCATGGTCCAGAGCTGGAATTTGCCCCTCGCCACGGCGTCGGCCACCTCCTCGCTCAGGATCACATGCGCGGCGTTGGCGGCGGGGATCATCACGCCCTGCCGTCCCGTGAGGCCGCGCTCGGCGCAGGTGCGGTAGAATCCCTCGATCTTCTCGATGGCGCCGCCGATCGGCTGGCTCTCGCCGGCCTGATTGACCGAGCCGGTGATGGCGATGTCCTGGCGCAGCGGCACGTCCGCGAGCGCGGAGATCACCGCGACCAGCTCGCCCATGGAGGCGCTGTCGCCCTCGACCCCGCCGTAGCTCTGCTCGAAGGTGACCGTGGCCGAGAACGACAGCGGGAGCCGGCGCGCGAAGCAGCCGCTCAGATAGCCGCCGATGATGTAGATGCCCTTCTGCTGGATCGGCCCGCCGAGCTCGGTCGCGCGCTCGACATTGACGATGCCGAGCCGGCCCGCCTGGACGCGCGCGGAGATCCGCACGGGCGAGCCGAAGGCATGGTCACCGACATCGCGGACGGTGAGGCCGTTCACCTGGCCGACGCGGGCCCCGTCGGTGTCGATCAGAACCAGGCCCTCGCGGATCGCCTCCTGGGTGCGGTCCTCGACGCGCGAGCGCCGCAAGCGCCGCACCGCCAGCATTTTTAGCACCTGGGGTGCATCGATCTTGGCGGCGCCGTCGCCGCGCGCCGTCGCCGCCGCCTCCGCGACGAGGTCCTCCAGCTGCTCGAAGCGAGCGGAGAGCTTGCGGCGATGCTGGGCCCAGCGCGAGGCCTCGGCCAGCAGCCGCATCACCGCCGCATGCGTGATGCCGCCGGGCAAGTGGCGCAGCGCCATCAAATGCACCAGCCGCGCATAGAGCGCGAGGTCCCGCGGCTCCGCCGGCATCTCCGGATCGATGTCGGCCTTGATCTTGAAATAGGTGGCGAAATCTGGGTCGTCGGAGAACACCGTGTAGTACCAGCGCGGCGCGCCGACGATCACCACCTTGACGGCGAGCGGAATCGCCTGCGGGCTGGTCGCGCCGGCGACCGGCGCACCGCCCGTGTGCGGCGGCTCGATCCGGATGCAGCGGTCGCGCAGCGAGGCCTTGAGGAAGCTCCAGACCATCGGCTGCGCCGCGAGCGCCTCCGCGCGCAGCACGAGGATGCCGTCGTTGGCGCGGTGCAGCGCACCGGCGCGGATCTGCCGGTAATCCGTCACCGCCACGCCGCTCTCGAAGCGGAACTCGAAGCGGCCGAACAGGTTCTCGTAGCTCGGCGTCGGCTCCAGCACCACGGGAGCATGCTGGTCCTCGCTGTGATCGACCAGCAGGTTCACGGCGTAGCGCTGCTCCGCGGCGAGGCGGCGTACCGCTTCCGCCTCGGGGTCTGCGGGACCCGCGAGCAGGTCGAGGTGATCGACCAGGTCGTTGCGGAGCTCCACGATCCAGCGCGCGAGCCCCGGGTAATTGCCGAACTCGGCGCTGATCGTGTCGACGACCGGCGTCAGCGCGGCATCCGCCGCCTGCCGGCGCGCCTCCCGCACGGTCTCCGCGAATTTGAGCTCGGCCTGCCGGCCCGCCTGCAGGAAACTGCCCAGCCGCTGACGCACCTCGGAAAGGCCTTGCAGGCGCCGCTGTCGCTCAGCATCGGAGAGCTTCTCGATAGCCTCGGGCTCGTTGCCGGGCTGCGGCCGGAGCGCCATCCCCTGTGGCGTGCGCTCGATCGCGTAGCCGTGCGCCTCCGCGAAGGCACTGAGGTCGGCGAAAGACGCGCCCATCGCCTGCTGCAAGGCGGCGCTCTCGCGCTCGAGGTGCGCCGCGAATTCGGCGGCCTCGAAGGCCCGGGCGAGGGCCTGGCGCAGCGCCGGCAGCAGCGCCTCCAAGCGGTCGCGGAACACCCGGCCGATGCCCGCCGGCAACCGATAGGGCCGCGGCCGCTCCGGACGGCGGAAATTCGGCAGATAGACCCAGTCCGAGGGGCGCGGCAGGCGCTTGGCGTGCTCGGCGAGCAGGTCCAAAGTCGCGGTCATGCGCCCGCTGCGGTCCTCGCCGACGACGAAGATGTTGAAGCCGAGCTCCGGCACGCCGAGACCGAACTCCAGCGCCTCGCGCGCGCGGCGATGCGAGGAGAGATCGAAGATGCGCGGCACCTCGCCGCCCTCGGCGGCGGGCGCCACGTCGAAAGCCGGCGGCCCGACGTCGTCGGCCGCGAGCCGCTCTACGCTCATGCGGCGCTGCGCGCTCCCCGCGCCCGGAGCCGCGCCTCGATCGCGTCCCAGACCTGCTTTTCCAGCTGCTTGCCGTCGAGCCGGTTGATCTCCTGGATGCCGGTCGGCGAGGTCACGTTGATCTCGGTCAGGTAGTCGCCGATGACGTCGATGCCCACGAAGATCAGCCCCTGGTCCTTGAGCACGGGACCGAGCGCCGCGCAGATCTCGCGCTCGCGCCGGGTGAGCTCGGTCTTCAGCGCCTGGCCGCCGACGTGCAGATTGGCGCGCGCCTCGCCTTCGGGCGGCACCCGCAGCACCGCGCCCGCGGCCTCGCCGTCGATCAGGATGATGCGCTTGTCGCCCTGGCGCACCGCGGGGACGTAGCGCTGCACCATGATCGGCTCGCGGTAGAAGGTTGCGAACATCTCCAGGAGCGCGTTCAAATTGTCGTCCTCGGGCCGCAGGTGGAACACGCCGGCGCCGCCGTTGCCGAACAGCGGCTTCAGGATGATCTCGCCATGCTCCCGGCGGAAGGCGACGATCTCGTTGCGATCGGACGTGACCAGTGTCGGCGGCATCAGCCCCGGGAAATGCGTCGCGAACAGCTTCTCGGGCGAGTTTCGCACGCTCACGGGGTCGTTCACCACAAGCGTGGTCTTGCTGAGGTGCTCGAGGATGTGGGTCGCCGTGATGTAGCCCATGTCGAAGGGCGGGTCCTGGCGCATCAGGATCACGTCGGCCGCCGCGAGCTCGATGGTCTCGAGCGGGCCCAGCGTGTGGTGCCGTCCGCGCTCGCGCCGCACCTCCAGGCGCTGGCCTCTGGCGGTAACCCGGCCATCCTTCAGGCTCAAATGCTGCGGCAAATAGTGATAGAGCGCGTGGCCGCGCGCCTGAGCCTCGAGCGCCAGCACGAAAGTCGAGTCCGCGTCGATGTTGACCGAGGCGATCGGATCCATCTGGATGGCGACGACCAGACCCATGTGCCCAAATCCCTCTGCGATAAGGCGGATGGTCCCAAGTATCGGGGGGACCGGCGGGGCCGGCAAGGGGCTGGGCTGCAATCTCAAGCCACAGCTTTGACCGCTTCTGGTCCGGCGGATTTTATCCTACCTTGAGGGTCATGGGCCCGGGCCATCGCGGACTCGTGAAGCGCCGCGAGGGTGCTCGTGGGTTACGACAAGGGGCTTCGCGAAAAGCGGCGGCCTGTAACGAAGACAAGAGCCTGGGAGGCGACGCGTGCGCGTGAGCGATCGGGAAGCCGAGCGGCGGCGGACGGCCGCCGAGGGCGGCTGATATCGTGGCGGTGATAGCGCTGCGAAACGGCGCCGAGGCGGGCGCGCTCCTCAGCGTGCGCGACCTCTCGGTGCGCTTCGGCGGCATCGTCGCTTTGGATGGCGTCTCCTTCGACGTGGGCCGCGGCCAGATCTGCGGGCTCATCGGGCCCAACGGCGCCGGCAAGACCACGCTTTTCAATTGTCTCTCGCGGCTCTATCGCGCCGAGCGCGGCAGCGTCCTGTTCGAGGGTCGCCCGCTCTTCGAGGTGCCCCGGCACCGGATCGCGGCCCTGGGGATCGGACGCACGTTCCAGAATGTGGCGCTGTTCGGCACCATGAGCGTGCGCCAGAACGTCATGGTCGGCACCCACTGCCGGGGGCGCGGCGGCTTTCTCGCGGAGGCGCTCAAATGGCCGTTCACGGCAGTCGAGGAAAAGCGCGCCCACGAGCACGTGCAGGGCCTGCTGGCGGAGCTCGGCCTTGGGGAGGCCGCGGATTTGCCCGTGAGCGCGCTCCCCTTCGGCATCCGCAAGCGCGTCGAGCTGGCCCGAGCGCTCGCGAGCGATCCCAAGCTCCTGCTGCTCGATGAGCCCGCGGGCGGACTCAATCACGAGGAGGTCGACCGGCTTCGGGCCGAGATCCTGGCGATCCGCGAGCGTCGTGGGATCACCGTGCTCCTGGTCGAGCACCACATGAGCCTGGTCATGCGGGTCTCCGACCAGGTCGTGGCGCTCGACTTCGGCCGCAAGATCGCCGACGGGACGCCCGCCGAGGTGCAG
Source organism: Allostellaceae bacterium (assembly GCA_035569735.1). GTDB lineage: Bacteria > Pseudomonadota > Alphaproteobacteria > ATCC43930 > CGMCC-115725 > DASZHJ01. The sequence continues at coordinate 7,761 of DATMMM010000470.1, forward strand.
CGGAATCCGGAAGTGATCCGCGCCTATCTGGGAGACGTCGCCTGATGGCGGCGCTCCTGGAGGCGCGCGGCCTCAAGGCCTATTACGGGCCGATCCCGGTGCTGCATGGCGTCGATCTCGAGGTCGAGGCAGGCGGCATCACCGCGCTTCTGGGTGCCAATGGCGCGGGGAAAACCACGCTGCTGCGCGCGATCTGCGCGATGGTGCGGCGCGAGGGCGAGATCCGTTTCGCCGATCGCGCGCTCGAGGGGCTTGGCACCGAGGACGTGGTGCGGCTGGGCGTCGCCCATGTGCCGGATGGCCGCGGCACCTTCGCGGATTTGACGGTGGAGGAGAATCTGCGCTTGGGCGCCTACACCCGCGGCGACCGCACGCGCGTGGCGCAGGATTTCGAGCGGGTCTACGGCTATTTTCCGCGGCTGCGCGAGCGCCGGCGCCAGCAGGCCGGCACGCTCTCGGGCGGCGAGCAGCAGATGCTGGCGATCTCGCGCGCGCTCATGCTGGCGCCCAAGCTGCTGCTGCTCGACGAGCCCTCCTTCGGCCTGGCGCCGCTGGTGGTGAAGGACATCTTCCGGATCTTGCGCGCCATCAACCGGGAACAGCGGGTCAGCATGCTGATCGTGGAGCAGAACGCCACGTCGGCGCTCGATCTCGCCGATCGCGCGTACCTCCTCGAGACCGGCCGCGCCGTGATGAGCGGCAGCGCCGCCGCGATCCGCTGCGACGAGGCGGTGCGGCGCTCTTATCTCGGATATTGAGCGCAAAATGACCGCGCTCCTGCATCAGATCTTCTCCGGGCTCGCGATCGGCGGCATTTATGCAAGCGTCGCATTGGCGCTGGTCATGATCTATCAAGCGACTCACCTGGTGAATTTCGCCCAGGGCGAGATGGCGATGTTCTCCACATACATCGCCTCCTCCCTGATCGGCTGGGGCCTTCCCTACTGGGTCGCCTTCGGGCTCACGCTCGCGATCTCCTTTGCGGGCGGGCTCGCGATCCAGCGCATCGTCGTGCGGCCGGTGCAGGACGCGCCGGTGCTGTCGGTCGTGATCGTGTTCATCGGGCTCCTCGTCATCATCAACAGCATGGCGGGCGCGATCTACAGCTACACCATCACGCCGTTTCCGAGCCCCTTCCCCTCCAACGCCTGGTACGGCAACTCCTTCATCTCTCCCCACGAGGCGGGCTCGATCATGGTGACGATGGGCGTGCTGGCCCTCGTCTATGTATTCTTCCGCTTCACCCCGCTCGGGCTTGCGATGCGCGCGGTCGCGCAGAATCCCGTCTCGAGCCGGCTCGTGGGGATCCGCGTGGGCTGGATGCTCGCCTTGGGCTGGGGTCTCGCCGCCGCGATCGGCGCCGCCGCCGGCATGATGGCGGCGCCGATCTTCTATCTCGACCCCAACATGATGGGGAGCATCCTGCTCTATAGCTTCGCGGGCGCTCTGCTGGGCGGCATCGACAACCCCTGGGGCGCGGTCATCGGCGGCTTCACCGTGGGCGTGCTGGAGAATATCGCCGGCGCCTATCTGGTCGGCACCGAAATCAAGCTCTCGGTGGCGCTCGTGATCATCGTGGGCGTGCTGGTGGCAAAGCCCTCCGGCCTGTTCGGCCGGCGGCTCGTGAGCCGGGTCTAGGTCCATGAGCACCGCAAGCGCCGCTGCTCCGGCTGTTCCAAAGACGCTCGCTGAAAAATCCGCTGTGCGCAGCTGGCGGCGGGCCGGTCTCGCCGCGCTGTTGCTCGCGGCCGTCGCGATGCCGTTCTTGGTCAGCGGCTACCACACATTCCAGCTCACGATCGTGCTGGTCTATGCGATCGCGCTGCTCGGGCTCAACCTGCTCACCGGCTACAACGGGCAGATCTCGCTGGGACATGGCGCCTTCTATGCGATCGGCGCCTACACGACCGCGATCCTCACGGCCCAATTCGACGTGCCCTATTGGGCGACGGTGCCGGTCGCGGGCGTCATCTGCCTGGCGGTCGGCTTCCTCTTCGGCCTGCCGGCGCTCCGGCTCGAGGGGCTCTATCTGGCGCTGGCGACCTTCGCCTTGGCGCTGGCAACGCCCCAGCTCCTGAAGTTCAAGGCGTTCGACCATTGGACGGGCGGATCCCAGGGTGTCCTGGTGGAGAAGCCCGACGCCCCTTGGGGGCTGCCGCTCACCGGCGATCAGTGGCTCTATTTCTTCTGCCTCGCCTGCGCGATCGCGCTGTTCTGGGCGGGCGCCAACCTCGTGCGGGGACGCACGGGCCGCGCCATCGTGGCGATCCGCGACCATCCGACGGCGGCCGAGGCGATGGGGGTCAACATCGCGCTCTATAAGTCCATGACCTTCGGCGTGAGCGCGCTTTATACCGGCGTCGCCGGTGCGTTGAGCGCCGTGGTCACCGGCTTCGTGGCACCCGACAGCTTTCCGCTGTTCCTGTCGCTGAGCTTCCTCGTGGGCGTCGTCGCGGGCGGGCTCGCCTCGATATCTGGCGCCGTGTTCGGCGCCGTCTTCATCGAGTTCGTGCCCAATCTCTCCGACGAGTTCGCGCGGAACATTCCTTACCTCGCCAAATGGGTCCTTGGCTACACGCCGAATGTGGCGGAGCAGGCGGCGACCGCGTCGCAGTGGACCATCTACGGACTGGTGTTGATTGCCTTCATGTATCTCATGCCGACCGGCGTTGCAGGGTTCGTGCGCGTTCTCTCTGCAGCCCTCGCACGCCGGCGAGGACAAGGCGGGCTCTCGAGAGGGAACCTGAATCATCGCAACTGGCCTGGAACGACAGGCCCAGCCAACGGAGGAGGAAACCCGTGATCACAAGACGCAGACTGTTGCAGACCACCGCCGCCTCGGCGGCCCTTTTCGCGATGCCGGCGGTGCGTACTTCGGCCGCGACCGCACCCGGGGTCACCGACAAGGAGATCAAGATCGGGCAGACAATGCCGTACAGCGGCAACGCCTCCGCTTATGGCGCGATCGGCAAGGCCGAAGCAGCCTATTTCAAGAAGATCAACGACGAGGGCGGCATCAACGGCCGCATGATCAACTTCATCAGCCTCGACGATCAGTATAGCCCGCCCAAGACGGTCGAGCTCGTGCGCCGGCTGGTCGAGCAGGAAGAAGTCGCCTTCTGCTTCCAGACGCTCGGCACGCCCAGCAATTCCGCGATCCACAAATATATGAACGACCACAAGGTGCCGCAGCTTTTCGTCGCCACCGGCGCCACCAAATGGAGCGACCCCAAGCACTTCCCATGGACCATGGGCTGGCAGCCCAACTACCAGACCGAGGCGCACATCTACGCCCGGCAGATCCTCTCCACCAAGCCCGATTCGAAGATCGGCATCCTCTATCAGAACGATGATTTCGGTAAGGATTACCTGATCGGCCTCAAGGATGCGCTCGGCGACAAATACGCCGCCATGGTGGTGAAGGAGGCGTCCTACGAGGCGACCGACCCGACCGTCGATTCGCAAATCGTGACGCTTCAGGGCGCCGGCGCCGATACGCTGCTCACGGCGGCGATTCCGAAATTCGCGGCGCAGGCCATCCGCAAGGCCTATGACGTCGGCTGGAAGCCCACGCATTACCTCTCGAACGTCTCGATTTCGGTGGGCGCGGTGCTGGAGCCCGCGGGGCTCGAGAAGTCTCAGGGCATCATCAGTGCCGATTACCGCAAGGACGCGAGCGACCCGCGCTGGAAGGACGATGCCGGCTACAAGCAGTGGCTCGCCTTCATGCGGAAGCACATGCCCGATGCCGATCTCAAGGACAACAACTTCCCTTACGGCATGATGGTGGCGATGACGCTGGTGCAGGTGCTGAAGCAGTGCGGGAACGATCTCTCGCGCGAGAACATCATGAAAGAGGCCGCGAACCTCCATGATCTCGAGATGCCCATGCTGCTGCCGGGCATCAAGATCAATACCTCCCCGGACAATTTCGCGCCGATCAAGCAGATGCAGCTGCAGCACTTCGACGGCAAGAGCTGGGAGCTGTTCGGCGATGTGCTGAGCGGCTGACCCGGAAACCGAAAGGGCTTGGCCACCGAGGCGGCCAAGCCCTTTCTTTTGGGGTCCCGGCGGCGGTGCCGCCGGGACGATGCACCCTACTTGTTACTTCTTCTTCTTACCGCCCTTCTTCTTTGCGGTCTTCCGTTTCGCCTTCTTGGTCTTTGACGACTTCGCTGCCGCCATCGACCGGGTCTTACGCTTACGCTTAGGCATGGATCATGTTCCATGTAGGTTGCAGGAGCGATCAATATACAGAAAAATCGCTTGACAAGAAATAAGAAAAGTAAAAATCGGTGGCGCGTTCCGCGCGACGCGCAAGCTTGTACGGCGCGCGAGCGAGAAAGCGGCGAGGAGTGGCGAAATGAATCTCGTATGCCACCCCCGAAAAACCCAGGTTTCATGCGGCTTTTAGCGGTATTCGCCGAGCGCGCCGCGCGCCAAGTAATCAGCTGTTAAGTGTCGCTCGGCGCCCGGTCGGCGCGCCGCGGCCGGCCGGGCGCGCGCGCACCGTGGCCGCGTCTTGAGCTCCCGCGGAAGCGCCGCAATCGCGAATCGACGAGTCGAGTCGCGATCGAGCGCGAGCGGGGCCCTCGAGCGAGCGGCTGGTGGCGCACCGTGGCGCAACACAGGGTCCCAATCGAGCGGGTGGACGGCGATGGAACCGCGGCGATAATCGAGGAATCCCGATTACAGGAGCCGCCATGATCTTCGTGGATATGCGGGGGAGCCAAGTGCCGGCGCTGGGCTACGGCACCTGGGCGCTCGCCGGCGTCGATTGCGAGCGCGCGGTCGCGATGGCGATCGAGCTCGGCTATCGGCACATCGATACCGCGCAATCCTACGAGAACGAGGCGGAAGTGGGCCGCGGTTGGGTCGCCTCCGGCCTGCCGCGCCGCGAGCTCTTCATCACCACCAAGATCGCGCGCCTGGTCAACCCGATCGCGCGCGGGACCGACGCCACCGGCAATTCGGCGGCGAATGTGACGGCCGGGGTCGAGGCATCCCTCGAGAAGCTCCGCACCGCCTATGTCGATCTTCTGCTGATCCATTGGCCGAGCCCCGACGTGCCCATGGCCGAGACGCTCGAGGCGATGAAGCGGCTCAAATCCGCCGGCAAGGTCCGCGCCCTCGGGGTCAGCAATTTCCCGGTGGCGCAGATGCGCGAGGCGACGGAGCAACTCAAGCGCGAGATCGCCTGCAATCAGATCGAGTATCACCTGCTGCTGTCTCAGCGCGCGGTCATCGGTTATGCCAGTGAGCATGGGATCGCGGTCACCGCTTATTGCCCGCTCGCCCGCGGCCAGCTGATCGGTCACCCGGTCGTGGAACGGGTAGCGAAAAAGCACGGCAAGACCGCCAATCAGATCGGGCTGCGCTGGCTCCTGCAGCAGCCGGGCATGCTGGCGATCCCGAAGGCCGGCAGATTGCCGCACGCACGCGAGAACATCTCGATATTTGACTTCGCCCTCGATGCCGAGGACCGCCGCGTCCTCGACGCGCTTGCCGGCAACACGCGGCTCGTCAGCCCCGGCTGGGCGCCCAAATGGGATGCGGCCTAGATTGGTCGCACTCTTGTCGATGCGATTTTAAAAGGGAGCTGAAAGATGGAACTTCGCAATCTCGGGCGCTCGGGCCTGCGCGTCTCGCTGGTGGGGCTCGGCTGCAATAATTTCGGCGGC
>DATMMM010000471.1:0-3290 GCA_035569735.1 Allostellaceae bacterium
GGGAACAGCACCACCACCACCGCGACGACGAGCAAGATATGCCAGATGCTGAAGCTTCCCATGTCACGGTCCCGGCCGGGCGCAGCCAATCACGAACTGTCCCTCAAGACTTGCAGATGGCAGGCTCGTTTGTCGATAGTGCGCGGTCCGGATCCCGGAAGGACCACGAGCATGACCGTCGTACTGCACGGCTACCAGTATAGCGTCTATGTCCGGATCGTGCGCATGGTCCTTGCCGAGAAGAGCGTCGCCTATGAGCGCGCCGAGGTGAACCCGTTCGCGCCGGACGTCCCGAGCGCCTATCTCGCACTACATCCCTTCCGCCGGGTTCCCGTGCTCGTGCACGACGATTTCGTCCTCTACGAGACCGGAGCGATTGCGCGCTATATCGACGAGACCTTCCCGGGCCCGAGACTGCAGCCGGCGACACAACGCGAGCGGGCGCGCATGACGCAAATCATCTCCATCATCGATTCCTATGCGTACTGGCCCATGGTCCGTCAGGTGTTTTCCCACGCCGTTTTCAGGCTACGGACGGGCGAGCCCGCAGACGCCGCGGAAATCCGCACGGGGCTCGAGCGCTCCGCCCATGCGCTCGGCGCGATCGAGGCACTCGCAGCGGGCGGCGACTTCCTTATCGGGAGTCATCTCTCGCTCGCCGATCTGCACCTCGCGCCGATGATCGCCTATTTCTCCGCGGCGGCGGAAGGGCGCAGGGTCATGCCGGAGTATCCGAAACTCTCGGCCTGGTGGCAGGCGATGCAACGCCGCCAGAGCCTCGCCGCGACCGATCCCGGCCTCCCCGCGCGCATCGCCGATTGACCTCGCGCGCCCCGCGGCTTATGGTTCGCTCACCATGACGACGACACGCACCCGCTCGTTTACCGCATTCTATTGGTACCGGTTTCCGCCGGCGGCCTAGGATCGCGCACTCGTCGTAGATACCGAAGCCGCCTCGACCGGGCGGCTTTCGTGTTTTCGGGACCCATCCCAATCCCCGAATACCGCCTTCGAGACGGCCTCCGCAGCAGAAGGAGGTCAGCATGATCGATTTCGACGTGGTCACCGGACCGAGCCCGGCCGAGAAGCCGGCCGAGCCTGTGCTCAAGCCACCGGTTGGTCCGCGCCCGGCCGATGCGGCGTCCCGGCTCGCCCGCGAGACCGCGACGCCACCGCGCCCGCCCGATCGGCCGCAACGCACACCGGATCGATGACGGCTCAGCGGAAGTGCCAGAGGCCTTTGCCGCCGGACTGCGCGATGCCTTCGGCGCTGGCGTAGCCGCCGCCGGCGTGCCGGTCCGCCACCGCCAAGCCCTCGCCCACGAGGTAGCCCGCGATGTCGGCTCCCATGGCATCGAGGCAGATGCGCGCGGGATCGCCGGCGCCGACGCCCGGTGGCAGCTGACACGTGACGCTGGCGCTGCGGGCGAGACGTGCGGCGAGGATCGTCTGTGTCACCTCCGCGCAGCTCTGCGGCGCGCCGGTGCCGAGCGCGCAGCGGTCCGTGCTCGCCGGCGGCAGCACGCCGTAGAGCCGGACGACGTGCCCGTCGATGGCGATGCTCACCGTGCCGGTGGCGTGCGCTGCTCCCGAGAGCGAGGCCGGAACCGGCGGCAGCGCGGCTTGCTGCGCCGGCTGAGCCACGACCCCGCGCGCCGGCACCGAAGGCTTGTAGGACGTGGGCGGTACGCTTGACGCTGCGCCATTGGGCGCCGGCCCAACCGAGGGCACATAGGAGGGCGGCGGAGCCGAGGCCGAGGAGCGCGCCAGCGGATGGCCTTGCCGGTCCAGGAGGGTCACGTGAGGGATCACACCGGACTCGCTCTCCGGCACCGCGTGCACGGCGCGGGGCTCGACCTCTTGCACCGGGAGCTTACTCAGACTTTGGCTTGGTGGAGAAACCGGCATCGGCGGCGGCGACGGCGCCGGCTGGTCCGCGGCCTGCGGCTTCATGGCCGCTTCAGGGGGCGCGGGGGTTGGCTCGGACGGCGCGGGCTCGTTCGCGGGCACAGCCGTCACGGCTGCCTGCGGGATCGCAGCGGATAGCATCGGCGCTGCGGGCTCGTGTTGTCGGAGCACTACGGTCGTGCCCACGATCCCCGCCGCCAGCACCGAACCACAGGCAAACAAAATCCCCTTGTGCATGCGCGCGACCGTAGCATCGACGCGCCGGCGCGGCCAATGCTCGATGTCTCAACCAATGAGCGCGTTCGTCGCGCGAGAGATGAAACCGTCCATCGCCGCGGGATCGATCCAGCGCAGCACGGCGACGATGCCCGTCGTGGGATCGATCCAGGTGGAATTGCCGCCCGCGCCGCTCGCGAAGATGCTCTCGGGCGAGGCGCTCGCGTAGCGTCGGCGATCCCTGTTGAGCCACCACAAATACCCGTAGCTCGGATTGAGCTCGCAGGGCGTGGTCGAGAGATCGATCCAGCGCCCGGAGAGGATGCGGCGGCCCGCCCAAAGGCCGCGCGCGAGCATCAGGAGCCCGATGCGGGCTTGATCCTCGGCATGGATGAAGACACCGCCGCCCCAATGACTGCCGCCCGAGACGGATTCCATCGGGACGCCGCCGATCTCCACGGTCGAATTGCGATAGCCGTGCCACTCCCAGCTCGAGGACGCGCCGATCGGCCGCATCACCGCTTCCGCGAACACGCGCGGCAGCGGCTCAGCGAAGAGCCGTAGCAGCGAGAGGCTGAGGCGGTTGACGCGGACGTCGTTGTATTCCCAATAGGCGCCGGGCTCGCTGAGCGCCCGGGGCATGCCCTTGGCATTGCCGGGCTTGCCCTCCGTCTCCAGGTTGCGGTTGCGGTCGACGAGGTCGGGCTTGTCCCAGAGCGAGCCCTCCCACTCCGAGGTCTGCTGCAGCAGATGATGCCAGGTGATGGCACTGTTCTGCACGGACTCGAACCCGCCGTCCGTGATGCGCACGCCCACGCGCTCCTGAGGATCGGGCAGCAACCCGCGGTCATGAGCGATGCCGGCGAGCAGGCCGAGGTAGCTCTTGGCGACGCTGAAGGTCATGTCGACCTGACGCGTGTCGCCCCAGCGCGCCACCAGCCGGCCGTGGCGGGTGATCAGCCCGTTGGGCGCGCCGCGCGGACGCACGGGGCCCAGGATCTCGTTCCAGGGCGGCGGCTCGAAATACGCGTTCCCGATCACGCTCGCGAGGTCGCGGCTCCAGGGCGTCTCGTGCTCGCGCGCGAAGGCGACGGCGGCGTCGAGGCGCGCGGCGTCGAAGCCTTCCGCTTCCGGCGGGACAACCGGCCAGGGTGCGGGATCGGGTG
>DATMMM010000472.1:0-7436 GCA_035569735.1 Allostellaceae bacterium
GATCTTCTTCGGCGATCCCGAGACCAAGGGGCCATCGGAGGACGCCAAGGCGTGCCTGCGCATGGCCGTCGACATGCAGCGGCGCCTCTCGGTGCTCAACGCCAAATGGCGCGCCGCCGGCATCGAGCACCCGTTCCGCGCCCGCATGGGCATCAATACCGGCTTCTGCAACGTCGGGAATTTCGGCAGCGCCGACCGCATGGACTATACGATCATCGGCGCGGAAGCGAACCTCGCCGCGCGGCTGCAATCGATCGCCGAGCCCGGTCACATCGTGGTCAGCTACGAGACCTACGCTCTCGTGCGCGAGATGGTCGCCGGGCGCAAACTCCCGCCGATCTCCATGAAGGGGATCAGCCACGAGGTCATACCCTACGCCATCGAGGGAATGCTCGACGCCTCCGGCCGGCAGACGCGCATCTTCAGCGAGCACCTGATCGGGCTCGACCTCGATTTCGATCCGAGCCTGGTCGCCACCGACGACACCGAGCGCGCCCGCGCGGCTCTGCGCGATGCTCTGGCGGCTCTGGAGGCCAGCAAGCCCTCCGCTTCCTGACCGACGCCATTGCGAATTTCGGGATTGGTCGGCACGCCACCCAGCTCGATCCGGACGCAGCGGGTGATCGGTTGCTAGGCGGCGTGCCGCGAAATGAGGCACCAGCACCACGGGAACCAGCGCCAGAGCCACATCACGGGCTCTCTCTGCAAACTCCTTGCCAAGTTCCGACTCAGCCGAGCTCGCTGAAGATCCAGTCGCGGAAGGCCTTGATCTTGGGGCGCGTGGCTGTGCCTTCGGCGCAGACCAGCCAATAGGCCCTGCTGTTGCGCACCGTCAGCGGGAAGGGCTGGAACAATCGGCCCGCGGCGATGTCCTCCGCGAAGAGGTAGGGCGAGCCGATGGCGACGCCCATGCCGTCGATCGCGGCCTGCACCGCGATCTTGGTCGAGTCGAACACTGCGCCGCGCGTCATCGGCAGATGTGCGACGCCCGCCGCCTTGAACCAGGTGCCCCATTCCCCGACCGAGGCGGGCTCGGGGGGCGAGGCATCCATCAACGGCGCGTCCAGGAGGTCCTCGGGCGCCCGCAGCCGATCCTTGTAGGCGCGCCCGCAGAGCGGCGTCAGATCGTCCTCGAACATCTTCTCGATGGTGAGCCCCGGCCAGTTGCCGTCGCCATAGCGCACGGCCACGTCCACGTCCTCGCGGGCGAAGTCCACCAGGCGGCCAGTGGTGTTGAGCCGGACCTCGATATCCGGGTGCCGCGCCTGGAAGCGGGGCAGGCGGCTCACCAGCCAGGTGAGCGCGAAGGTGGTGAGCGTGCTCACCGAAAGGGCGGAGGCACTCTGGGCCGAGGTCACGCGGTTGATGGCGCGCGCCATGCGTTCGAAGGCATCGCGCAGCTCCGGCAGCAGCGCCTGGCCCTCGTCCGTGAGCCGAAGGCTCTTGGGGAGCCGCCGGAACAGCTTCACGCCCAGACGCTGCTCGAGGGTCTTCACCTGATGGCTGACCGCCGCCTGGGTGACGTGCAGCTCATCGGCCGCGCGCGTGAAGCTCAGGTGGCGGGCAGCTGCCTCGAAGGCCTTGAGACCGTTGAGAGGAAGCGATCCTTGCATGCCGAAATGGCCTAATTTTCCTGGGCCATTCTATGAGAGAAGATCGTTTGTCTGCAAGGGTATTCATGGGCATTTTCAACGGTATCAAGATTGAGCGAAGACCAAAGGAGTTTTGACCATGGCACAGGCCCTCAAAAAGACGGTTCCGGGCATCACGGCAGCCCATCTCGCAGCCTTCACCAGCCTCTCCGACGCGCCTGAGCTGCATATCCCAGGGCTCGGCGGCCGGAGGCCGGAGTTCCGCGCGGAGGTGCTTTATCCTCAGTGGTGGCGCAATCCCGCGATCGTCCTGCGGGGCTGGCGGCCTCGGGAGATCGAGCGGAAGCCGACCTGGAGCGAGCGGATCATTTCCGTGGCCGCCGCTGCGGTCGGTCAAGTCCGGGAGTGGCGGGAGCGCGCGCGGTCCCGGCGGGCTCTCCTCACACTCGATGACTACATGCTGCGCGATCTCGGCATCGACCGCGCGACCGCGGAGTACGGGGGGAGCCGGCCGTTCTGGCGTGCGGACGACTGATCCTCACATGTGCGAGTACATGAGCCGCCCCGGCACCGGAAGCTCCGCCTTGAGCACGGTGCCGGCGCGCGACTCCGTGATGAACAGCGTCTTTCGATCCGGCCCGCCGAAAGCGCAGTTGGTGGTGGCGAGCCCTGTGCAGGATTTGATCCGGTAGAGCGGCTCGCCCTGCGGGCTGAACACCCAGACGCTCCCGAGGCCGACGTGGCAGACGATCAGGTTCTCGTCCTCGTCGATCGCCATCCCGTCCGGCCCGATGCCGCCCGACAGCTGAATGAACACGCCGACCTTGGTGGCGCTGCCGTCCGGCAGCAGCGGCACGCGCCAGATCGCGTTGTCTCGTGTCACGCAGAGAAACACCACGGTCTCGGCCTTGTTGAGCACGAGCCCGTTGGGGCTTGGGATGCAATCGAGGATGCATTGGAGCTCGCCGCTTGCGCGCAAGCGATAAAGCCGTCCGGTGCGGTCGTGCTGGCCGGTCTGGCCCTGGTCGGTGAAATAGATGTCGCCGTTCGATGCGAAGACGAGGTCGTTCACGCCCTTGAAGCGCTCGACCACGCCGCGCTCCCGGTAGGGCGCGATCTTCACAGTCTCGGGATCGAACACCATGATCCCGTTCTTGTGGTCCGTGATGAAGGCGCGGCCGTCCTTGTGGAACTTGAGCCCGTTGGGCTCGCCATCGTATTCGAGCGCCAGGGTGACGGCGCCCTCCGGCGTGATCTTGAACAGCCGGCCCCAGGGAATATCGGTCACCCACAAGTTCCCCGCGCGATCGAGGGACGGGCCCTCGAGGAAGGTCGGCGTCTTCTGGCCCATCTGGTTGAACTCGACCCAATGCGAGGGCCGGTCGATCCAGAGCCGCTCGGGGATCCGGGCGAAGACGCTGGTCTCGATCACGGGCGGTGCGGCGAACATGCGATCCTCCCTCTGAGCAGTCTTAAGCGAGCAGACCGATCTCGCGGAGGTAGCGCAGCACCCCGGGATGGACAAGATCGATCCGCGGCGCGGCCGCAACCGTGTTGGCCGCGGTGGTCTCGCGGGCCTGCGGCAGGCGGCGAGCGAGCCCAGCCTCGGCGCGGTGGATCGCGCGGGCGAGGCGGTAGGCGAGCGCGTCTTCGAGGCCGTCGCGCGCGAGGATCAGGCTCCAGGACCCGACGGAGGCGATGGGCGCGCGCTGTCCCGCATAGCTGCCAGCGGGCAGCGTCAGCGGCTTCAAGAAGGAATGCTTGGCGCGGATGCGCGCGATCTCGTCCGCATCGGGCGCGATGAAGCGGGCGCCGGCCGCGCTCTCGGCGATCGTCGTGAAGCCCGGCCACCCGGTGCCGCCGCCCCACAGCGCCGCGACGCGCCCGTCGAGCACCATGGCGGGCCCGTCGCCGGCGCGGTCGAGGTAAACGGCCTGGAAATCCCGCTCGGGATCGAGCCCGATCCCGTCGAGCACCGCGCGCGCCAACAGGACGAGCCCGGAGCCGCGGGCGCCGAAGGCGACGGGCTTGCCGCGCAAATCCCCGATCGAGCCACAGGCGCTGTCGGCGCGCGCGACGAACAGACCAGGCGTCGAATACATGGCGGAGAGGATCCAAAGCCGCCCGTGCGCGCGCCCGGCATCCAAGAGCGCCTCGCCCGCGACTTCGCCCTGGACCAGCGCGATGTCGAGCGCGCTCGCCCGCAGCAGCGGGACGTTCTCGGTGCTGCCCTTCGTGTTCCGCGGCTCGATCAGGAGCGTTGCATCGGCCTCGCGCACGGCCTCGACCAGAGCCGCGCCATAAAGCGGAAACCCGCCGCCCAGCGTCGCGGTACCGAGCGAGAGCCGGGCGTCAGGCGATCGAGGCGCATGCTGCACCATGTCAACGTTGCTCCTCGGCTGCTCGATCTCGGTCGAGGCGAGAATAGCCGGAATCGACGACGGACACTTGCGTCCGCAGGCATTTCGTCGTGAAGGCGATTGGCCACGGTCGCGCCGTGTCGTACCGTGGTTGCCGGTTCGATCAAGCGAAACGAAAGGATTTCGGCATGCCCGGTGGCGCAGAGCGGGATACTGGGAGTCGCGTCAAGCGGTTCAAGACCCGCCTCTCCGCGGGCGAGACCATGCTCGGTGGGTGGCTGACGATCCCCGACCTTGCCGTGGCCGAGATCATGGCGAGCGCGGGTTTCGACTATGTGATCATCGATGCCGAGCACGCTCCCTGGACGGTCGGAGAGATCCAGATCGCTTTGGCCGCCTTCGGCCGGTCCGACCCCGTCTTGCTGGTCCGGGTTCCCGCCAACGACGCCGTCGCCATCAAGCAGGTCTTGGACGCGGGAATCGATGGTGTCGTTTGTCCGATGGTGCGAACCCTCGAGGAAGCACGGAGTCTTGTCGCGGCCTGCCGTTATCCTCCCGCGGGCAGTCGGGGCTTCGGGCCGCGCCGCGCCTCCGGTTACTACACTCGTGCCGGCGAATACGCGGCGACGGCCAATACCGAGCTCGTCATCATCCCGCAGATCGAGGACGCCCGGTTCCTCGACGAGGTCGACGGCATTCTGGCACTCGATGGCGTCGACGCGATCTGCCTCGGACCGGCGGACTTCTCGGGATCTCTTGGCCGCTTGCTGGACTGGACGCATCCGGAGGTAGCCGGCGCGCTCGACACCGTGCTCGCCAAGGCGAAGGCCAAGGGCGTCGCGGTCTGCACCGGCATCCCCGTGCCGCCCGACGCGGTTCCGGGCTGGGTCGCCAAGGGCGCCCGCATGCCGATCGTCGCAGCCGATACCGGACTCCTGATCGACGGCGCGCTGGCCCTGTTGAAGGACACGCGGAAGAGGCTCGCGCCGAGATAGGCGCCGACAGTCCCGCCGCTCAGCCGCCCGGCGCGCTCGCGATCGTTCAGGCCGCCTCTACAGCTCGAGAGTAGAAGGATCATGCGGGACGGCCGGTGAAGCCGGACCGCCGATTTTATCGAAAGGAACCCATTCTCGAGGCCCAACGCATTGAAATGATTGGGTACTGGAGCCAATGGCTTTCGCGAAAAACCGTCAAAAACGGGCGGAAACGGCCAAAAACCAGGTCCGATCAGCCGAAATCGCCGCTAATTCCGCCGGCTCAGCCGGCCGCATCGCTCTTGATCCCGAGGTAGATGCGCTGGACCTGCGGGTCGTTCTCGAGCGCCTCGGCCTTGCCTTCGAGGACCGTGCGGCCGGTCTGGAGGACGTAGGCGTAGTCGGCAATCTCCAGCGCCAGCGGCACCGATTGCTCCGCGAGCAGCAGCGTGAGCCCCTCGCGGTGGAGGCGCACCAGCGTGTCGTAGAGCTGCTCGACCACGGTGGGCGCCAAGCCGAGGCTTGGCTCGTCCAGCATCAGGAGCTTGGGCTCGCTCATGAGCGCGCGGCCCAAGGCCAGCATCTGCCGCTCGCCGCCCGAGAGCGTGCCCGCGCGCTGGCGCCGCCGCTCCGCGAGCCGCGGAAAGACCGCGTAGACCCGCTCGAGCAACGGCTCGAGCCGCGTCTTGTCGGAGAGCGCGGTGGCGCCGAGCCGAAGGTTCTGCTCCACGGTCTGGCTCACGAACAGCCGCCAGCCCTCGGGCGAGAGCGCCAGACCCTTGGGCACGATCGCGAAAGCGGGGAGATTGGTGATGGCCTCGCCGCGCCAGGCGATGCGGCCGGCGCTCGACGGCACCAGGCCCGCGATCGCGTTGAGCGTCGTGGTCTTGCCGGCGCCGTTCGAGCCCAAGAGCGCCACGATACCGCCCTCGCCCACCTCGAGCGAGACGTCCGCGACGCCTACGAGGCCGCCGTAGCGCACCTCCAGGTGCTCGACGCGGAGCGCCGCCGCGGTCACGTCCGCCGTCTCCTGCGTCCGCCGTGACGATGGCCCAGATAGGCCTCGATGACCTTGGGATCGCTCACGACATCGGCCGGGCGCCCTTGCGCGATGGTGCGGCCCTGGTTGAACACCAGCACCCGCGCCGCGAGCGTGAGGATCACCTCCATGATGTGCTCGACGATCACGATGGTGATGCCGAGCGCGTGGATCTTGCGCACCAGGGCGATGGCGCTCTGGATCTCCACGGGGGTCAAACCCGCGAGCGCCTCGTCGAGCAGCAGGAGCCGCGGCTCGGTCGCGAGCACGCGCGCGATCTCCAGCCGCTTGCGGCCGGGCGTGCCGAGGCTGCGCGCGGGCTGGCTCGCTTGCGCCTCGAGACCGGTCAGGCGCAGCACCTCGATCGCCTTGGCGCGGGCATCGCGCGCCTGCGGATGGCGCAGGAACGCGCCCACCATCACGTTCTCGAGGATGCTCATGTCCTCGAAGGTGGCGGGCACCTGGAAGGTGCGGCCGATGCCGAGCCGCGCGCGCGCCTCCGGCGGCTCGTGCGTGACGTCGATACCGTCGAACCGGATGCGGCCACCCGACGGCGCGAGATCGCCCGCGATGCAATTGAAGAACGTCGATTTGCCCGCGCCGTTCGGGCCGATCAGTCCCACGATCTCGTTGGCTTCGACCGCGAGCGTCACCTCCGCAAGCGCTACGAAGCCGCCGAAGGCCTTGGAGACGTCTTGCGTCTCAAGCAGCATGGGTCGCTCGCGTGGCGAGGCGACGCCAGAGCTCTAGCAGACCGCCGGGCTCGAAGCGCGCCAGGATCACGATGATGCCGCCGTAGAGGATGTAGGTGAGCCCGCTGCCGCCGCCGCCGAACCACGTGTTGGTGGCGCTCTGCAGCGGTATCAGGATGATCGCGCCGATGAGCGGCCCATAGAGCGTGCCCGCGCCGCCGAGCGCGGCGATGATGATCATCTGCACGGAGACGAGGATGCCGAGCCCGCTCTCGGGATTGACGAAGCCGACCTTGAAGGCATAGAGCGAGCCCGCCGCCGCCGTGAGGCCCGCGCTCAGCATCAACGCCTTGAGCTTGGTGGTCCGGACCGGGACGCCCAGGCTGCGCGCGGCGCGCTCGCCTGCGCGGATCGCGCGCAGGTAATAGCCGAACCGGCTCCGCTCCATGGCATAGGTAAGGGCGAGGGTGAGCGCGAGCACGGCGAGGAAGATGTAGTAATAGGGCACGGAGCTCCGGAAGATCAGGTCCCACCAGCCCCGCGCCGTTGCCGGCCCCTGGATGCCGATCGCGGCGCCCAGCAGGTCCCAGTTCCCGACCACCAGCCGCACCAGCTCCGCGACCGCGATGGTCGCCATGCTGAAGTAGTGGCCTTGCAGCCGGAAGCTCGGCATGCCGATGCCGACCGCGATCAGCACCGCGACGAGGATCCCGAGCGGCAGACCCAGGAGCGGCGGCACCTGCCAGAGCGTGTAGACCATGAGTGGCACGTAGGCGCCA
>DATMMM010000473.1:0-3976 GCA_035569735.1 Allostellaceae bacterium
GTGGTGAGCAGGCCTTGCTCGGCGATCCAGTGCGAGCCCGTCATCTCGCCGTTGCCGTTGAAGGAGTGGATGGCCGCGAAGACCGGCCGCGCCAGGATATCGCGGCCGCCCGGCCAGATTGCGGTGACACCCGTGCGCAAGGTCGCCGGCGCGTCCTCGACGAGGGTGGCATAGCCCACCTCGACGCCCGCGATATCGGTGATGGCATTGAGCGGCCCGGGCTCCAGCCGTCCGACCCGGATGCCCAGTTCACGCAGACGCGCCCGCTTGGTCATGTGAGACTATCCCTGCTGGTTCCAGGTCAGAAACATCGCCGCCACGATCAATGCCATCACCGCGGTCGCAAGCCAACCCATGACCGCGAGCGGCCTCGGCAGGACGAAACGCCCCATCACGCGCGGCGACATCGCCATCATCATGCTGACGACCATCAAGGGCACGGCGATCACGCCGTTCAGCACCGCCGTCCAGAACAACGCCTTGATCGGATCGATGCCGACGAAATTGATCGCGACGCCGATCGCGGTCGCGAAGGCGATCGTGCCGTAGAACGCGCGCGCCTCCTTGGGCAGCCGCGCGAGACCGATCGGCCACTGCAGCGCTTCGCCGACCGCGTAAGCCGCGGACCCCGCGAGCACCGGCACGGCCAGCAGACCCGTGCCGATGATCCCCAGCGCGAACACCAGGAAGGCGAACTCGCCTGCGATCGGCCGCAGGGCTTCCGCCGCCTGCGCGGAGGTCTCGATGTCGGTGATGCCATGAGTGTTGAGCGTCGCCGCCGTGGTGACCATGATGAAGAACGCGACCAGGTTCGAGACGCCCATGCCGAGATAGGTGTCGATCCGGATACGTCGGATCTCGGCCGGCGCCTGCCGCGGCGCGTCGACCAGCGGGTGGGCGCGCGGGTCGACGCGCTGATCCTCCGCCTCCTGCGAGGATTGCCAGAAGAAGAGGTAGGGGCTGATCGTGGTACCCATCACCGCCACGATCGAGACGATGTATTTCGTCTCCAGCGAGATCGAGGGAATGAATGTGTCGTGCACAACCTGCAGCCAGGGCACATCGACCACCATCGCGGTGATGAAATACGAGAACAGCGCGATCGTCGACCATTTGAGCAGGTTCACGTAGTTGCGATACTGCATGAAGATCTCGAGACCGACGCAGAGCGCGCCGAACAGCACCACGTAGAGGAGCTTCGGCGCGCCGCCCAGGACCAGATAAAGCGCGTCGCCCATCGCGCCGAGATCGGCACCGAGATTGATCACGTTAGCAACCAGCAGCAGGCCCACCGTCGCCCGGAGCAGCCAAGCAGGATAGTAGCGCCGGAGGTTGCCCGCGATGCCTTCGCCGGTGACCCGGCCGATGCGCGCGCAAATCTCCTGGATGGCGGCCATCAGCGGAAAGCTGAACAGCATGACCCAGCTCATGGCGTAGCCGAACTGGGCGCCGACCTGCGAGTAGGTCGCGATGCCGCTGGGGTCGTCGTCGGAGGCGCCGGTGATGAGGCCGGGTCCCAGCCATTGCAAAGCCCGCAAGCGCGAGCGCCGGGGCCGGCGGCGGCGAGGCACGGCCTTCTCCGATCCGCTCATCGCGGGATGGTCGGCCGAGGATGTGATGGTCCGGTGAAGAGCGGTCTCGAGAGGTGCGTACCCAACATGGGACGCACCCTAGCACGCGAGAAATCGCGGGCTAAGGCCTCGGATCAGGACAAAAAGCGGAGCGAGATCAGGCCGCGGGCGAGATCTGCAACGCGCGCGGGCCGAGCTCCACGAGCTGGGTCCAGAACCGGTCGAGCCGGCGAAGGGTCCCATGCGCGGTGACGAGGTCTTCGTTCTTGAGCGGGCCTTTCGCGATAGCGGCCACGTGGCGCTGATGCATGACGGTGATCTTCTTGCGAAGATCCTGGCCCTTGTCGGTCAGGCGCACGCGCACCGAGCGGCGGTCGTGGAGCGAGCGCTCCTGCATGATGTAGCCCGCCTCGACCATCTTCTTGACGTTGTAGGAGACGTTCGAGCCGAGATAGCAGCCGCGCAGCGTCAACTCGCCGACCGTCATCTCGAGGTCGCCGATGTTGAACAGGATCATCGCCTGCACGTTGTTGATGTCGTGGACGCCCTGGCTATCGAGCTCGAGCTTCACCACCTCCAGGAACTGGCGGTGCAGGCGCTCAACCAGCGCAATCACGTCGAGATAAGCGGCGTCCATGTGACCCTCGAATTTGGCGTCAAGTGGGCGAATGCTACAGGTTTATTAGTTAATGGTTCGTAAGCAAAATGCATTTCGGAGAAACCTGCGAAACCTACGGAAAACAATGGATTTTCGGCGGTTTCCCGCGGTCAACCAGCGGCTTCGTCCGAGACCGGATCTGTACGCTTTTCCGTGTCAAAAATGAGGCCGCGAATCAGCGCGCCGCTTTGAGGAAGCGGAACATCACGGAGAAATCCTTGGCGCCGAGTCCGGCGCCAACGAGGAACTGGTAGAGCGCCCCCGCCTCGGCGCCCATGGGCGTCACCGCGCCCGCGGCCTGCGCCGCCTGCTGCGCCAGTTTCAGGTCCTTCAGCATCATGTCGGCCGTGAATCCCGCCTGGTAATCGCGGTTCGAGGGCGCTGCCGGCACCGGGCCGGGCGCCGGGCAGTAGCCGGTCATCGCCCAGCACTGGCCCGAGGACTTCGAGCTGATGTCGTAGAGCTTCTGGATGTCGAGGCCGAGCTTCTCGGCGAGCTGGAAGCCCTCGCAGACGCCGATCATGGCGACCGCGAGCATCATGTTGTTGCAGATCTTCGCGGCCTGGCCGTTGCCGGCGGGTCCGGCGTGGACGATGGTCTTGCCCATCGTCTCCAGGATCGGCCGTGCGCGCTCGAAGCCCGCGGCGCTGCCGCCCACCATGAAGGTGAGCGTACCTGCGGCGGCGCCACCGACACCGCCGGAGACCGGCGCATCCACCATCTCGAAGCCTTGCCCGGCGGCGGCCTTGGCGACGAAGCGCGCGGTCTCGACGTCGATCGTGGAGCTGTCGATCAGCAGGGCGTCCTTGCGCGCATGAGCGAGCACGCCGCCCTCGCCCGTGTAGACCGCCCGCACGTGAGCGCCCGCCGGAAGCATGGTGATGACGGTCTCCGCCTCGGCCGCTGCCGCTGCGGCGCTTTTCGCCACTTTGCCGCCAGCGTTGGTGAAAGCCTCGAGCGCCGCCGGCACCAGGTCGACACCGGCGACCTCGTGACCGGCCTTGAGCAGGTTCGCGGACATCGGTCCGCCCATGTTGCCGAGGCCGATGAATGCGATCTTGCTCATGGGCTGGTTCCTCTCGTCAGGTGAACACGAGCTCGCGCTCGCCGAGGCTCTCGAAGTATCGCGCGACTTCCGCCTCGCCGATGTCGGCTAGTGATGCGGGCTGCCAGCGCGGATTCTGGTCCTTGTCCACGAGAACCGCGCGGATGCCCTCGTAGAAGTCATGCGCGGCCATCACGTGCTGGGTCATGCGGTATTCCAGCGCCAAGGCTGCCTCGATGTCCATGCCGGCTTCGCCGAGCTTCATCTGATGAAACGTGATCTTGAGGCTGATCGGCGAGGCCCGCTCGATGGTGGCGCGGGTCTCGCGCGCCCAGTCGCTCCGCTCCCGCGCGAGCGCCTCCAGGATCGCCTCGATGCTGGCGCCGGCGAAGCAACGGTCGATCTCGGGGCGCAGCCCTGCCAGCGGCGGCGCGCCGGGGCTCTCGCGGTAGCGCTCGAGCACGGCGTCCACCTGTGCGCGCTCCTCGCCCGCGCGCCAGTCGATGGTCACGAGCGCCTCGACCAGGTCTGCGACGCGCTCGTGGCGCACATAATGCGTGGCGAAACCGCAATAGAGCATGTCGGCGGCCTTGATGCGGGCACCCGTCAGCGCGAGATAGAGGCCGATCTTGCCGGGACAAAGGTTGAGGTAACGCGTGGCGCCCACGTCGGGAAACAGCCCGATGTGCACTTCCGGCATGG
>DATMMM010000474.1:0-2454 GCA_035569735.1 Allostellaceae bacterium
GCGCATGGAAGCCGTGCTCGACGGTGCGCCCGGCGCGGATTCACCGGCTGCGACCGCGATGCGGGCGAGCCTCATCGCCATGGGCACCACCTTCCAGCATTGCCGCGACGTGCTGCGCGCGTTCAAGCTCGACGCGACCAAGCTGCGCTATTCCGATTGGGCCGACCTCATGGAGTATTGCCGCTACTCGGCCTCGCCCGTCGGACGCCAGCTACTCGATCTTCATGGCGAGGATCGCGCGACCTGGCCGCCTTCAGACGCGCTGTGCAGCGCGCTCCAGGTACTGAATCATCTGCAGGATTGCGCCGAGGATTATCACGCGCTCGACCGCGTCTATCTGCCGGCCGAGGATTTGGCCACTTGCGGCGCGCGGATCGAGGATCTCGACGCGCCCCGTTCTAGCCCGGGCATGCGCGGCGTTCTCGACCGGCTGCTCGACGGCACCGAGGCGCTCATCGTGAAGGCGCGTGACTTGCCGCCTCTGGTCAAGGCATCGGGCTTGCGCCGCGAATGCGCAGTGATCGTCAACCTTGCCGAGCGGCTCGCGCGCCGGCTGCGGCGCGGCGATCCGCTGGCGCGCCGCGTGAAGCTGACCAAAGGCGATTTCGCGGGCGCGCTTCTCGTCGGGCTGTGGCGCGGGCGATGAGCGATATGAGCGAGACCGCCTTGCGCGCCACGATCCGCGACAAGGTGGCGGCAGCGGGTACCTCGTTCTATTGGGCGATGCGGCTCCTGCCCGAGGCGCGGCGCGCGGCGATGTACGCGATCTATGCGTTCTGCCGCGAGGTCGACGACATCGCCGACAGCGACGCGCGCGCGGCGGACAAGCGCGTCGCGCTCGACGAGTGGCGTCACGAGATCGATGCGATCTTTGCCGGCACGAGCAAGCTGCCTTTGGGTCGGGTGCTTGCCGAGGATGTCGCGCGCTTTAATCTGCGGCGCGTGGATTTCCTCGCCATCATGGACGGGATGGAAATGGATGCGCGGAGAGAGTGGCGGTCGGCCGGATCTCGGTGCGGATCTTTGGCGAGACGTCGCCGGCGGGCGAGCGGGTTGCAGCAGAACTCGGCCGGGCGTAGCAGCTCACCAGCATACTTGGCGATCTCGCCGAAGACGCGGGACGACACCGGCTCTACCTGCCTCGCGAGCTACTGCACGTACACCGCATATTTGCAACCACGCCGAGCTGGGTGCTGGCGCAGCCGGCGCTCGCCGACGTCTGCAAGGACCTGGCTATGCTCGCTGAAGGACATTATGTGGCCGCCGCCGAGGCAATTACTGCTTGCCCTCGCCGGACGATGCGGCCCGCCGCTGTCATGCTCGGGGTTTATCGGGCCCTTCTCCACGAGCTCCTCGCGCGTGGCTGGCGGCAGCTTGACAAGCCAGTACGAATCCCTGCCTGGCGCAAATTCGCCCTCGTGATTCGTCACGGGCTAGCAGGGCGTTGAAGCCCGCGGTCTCAATGGAGACCGCAATGCTAGTGCTGGCGCGGATCGGATTGCTTCCGTCTTCCGGTCTCCCCGTGCCGGCGGCCGGGTCGGCAAAGGCACCGCTCGACCCGGCCGCGTCGCTCAACACGCTCCTGTAATCGACCGCATTGGCTTTAGCACACAAAGGACTACCAATCATGAAGCTCGATCGGCAAGCGCCATCAATCACACCCGCCAATGAGGCAGCTCCGAAAGCCGTGCTGGTCTTGGAAGACGGCGCGATCTTTCGGGGTAGAGGCCTCGGCGCCTTCGGCCAGGCCCTCGGGGAGGTGTGCTTCAACACTTCGATGACCGGATACCAGGAGATCCTCACCGATCCTTCCTACGCGGGCCAGATCATCACCTTCACGTTCCCGCACATCGGGAACATTGGTACCAACGACGAGGACGTCGAGTCTCGTCCTCCAACATGCCGCGGCGTCGTGCTGCGCGAGGAAATTACTCCCGCCGCCAACTGGCGGGCCCGGGGCCCCCTGGACCAGTGGCTGAAGGACCGCAATCTCATCGGGATCGCCGGGGTCGACACGCGCCGCCTGGTCAGCCGCATTCGCGACCAAGGGGCTCCCAAGGGGTGCCTCGCCTTCGCCGCGGACGGCCGTTACGACGTCGCACATCTGCAGGGCGCCGCGGTGCAGTGGCCCGGCCTCGAAGGCATGGACCTGACGGGCGAGGTGTCGTGCGTCGAGCCCTACGAATGGATCGAGACCCCGTGGTCCATCGAGGGCGGCTACGGCCAGGCCCGATCCCCAGACCGCCACGTCGTCTGCGTCGACTACGGTGCCAAGCGCAACACCCTGCGCTGTCTTGCTGGTCTCGGCTGCCGCATTACCGTTGTCCCGGCACGCTCTTCTGCCGCGTCGATCCTCGCATTGCGGCCCAATGGGATATTTCTTGCCAATGGTCCTGGCGATCCGTCAGCGACCAGCGCCTTCGCAGTACCCGTGATCCGCGAACTGCTCGCCTC
>DATMMM010000475.1:0-3584 GCA_035569735.1 Allostellaceae bacterium
TCGCCCGGCCGCTCATTGCCAAGCGGCAGATCGAGATCGCCCGCCAGGTCGGCGCCGACGCGGTCGCGCATGGCGCCACCGGCAAGGGCAACGACCAGGTGCGCTTCGAGCTCTCCTATTACGCGCTGGCGCCCGACATCAAGGTGATCGCGCCCTGGCGCGAGTGGAAGCTCACCTCGCGCACCCAGCTTCTCGAATACGCCGAGCAGCATCAGATCCCGATCGCCAAGGACAAGCGCGGCGAGGCGCCGTTCTCGGTCGACGCCAACCTCCTGCACATCTCCGCCGAAGGCAAAGTGCTGGAGGACCCCTGGAGCGAGCCCGAGGAGTTCGTCTACAGCCGGTCCGTCGCACCCGAGAAGGCGCCGGATAAACCGGAATACGTCGAGATCGAGTTCATGCGGGGCGATCCGGTCGCGGTCAACGGCGAGCGGCTCACACCCGCAACCCTGCTGCAGCGCCTGAACGAGATCGGCGGCAAACACGGCGTCGGCCGCCTCGACCTCGTGGAGAACCGCTTCGTGGGCATGAAATCGCGCGGCGTCTACGAGACTCCGGGCGGCACGCTCCTGCAGGCGGCGCATCGCGGCATCGAGAGCATCACCCTCGACCGCGGCGCCGCGCACCTCAAGGACGAGCTCATGCCGCGCTATGCCGAGCTCATCTACAACGGCTTCTGGTTCGCGCCGGAGCGGCTGATGCTGCAGGCGCTGATCGACCAGAGCCAGGAGAGCGTCGAGGGCACCGTGCGGCTCAAGCTCTACAAGGGCTTTGCCCGCGTGGTCGGGCGCAAATCACCGAAGAGCCTCTACAGCCTCGCGCACGTCACCTTCGAGGAGGACCAAGTCTACGACCAGCGCGACGCCGAGGGCTTCATCAAGCTGAACGCGCTCCGGCTCCGGCTGGCGAAAGCGCTGCGGAAGTAGCGGCGGGGCCGGGGGCATGGGACGGGGCACAGGGCGGCGACTCATCGCGGGCTTCGTGGCGCTCGCGCTCGCGGCCTGCTCGAACTACACCAACCACGCCAACTACACTCCCCAGAACTCGAGCGGACCCGCCGCCGTCGAACGCCACGCCACGCAGGCGCTTGCCGAAAAGGCCAAGGGCGACGATTACCGCGACGGCACGAACGGCATCGGCGTCGATTACGCCGAGGCGATCCGCTGGTATTGGCTCGCGGTCGAGCACGGCAGCACCGGCGCCAGCAACAACCTCGCGGCGCTTTACCTCAATGGATTGGGCGGGCCCGTCAACGTGCCGCAGGCGCTCAGGCTCTATCGCCTCGCGGCGAGCGGCGGCAACAGCTACGCCATGGTGAGCCTGGGCGATCTCGCGCAAAAAGGCTTGGGCGTGCCGAAAGACGACGAGGAAGCCGCGCACTGGTACGGCCGAGCCATCGATGCCGACGGCAACACCGTGGCACTCAACGAGCTGGCGCTGCTCTATGAGTACGGCCGCGGGGTGCCGCAGGACATGTCCCAGGCGGTGCCCCTCTATCGCCGCGCGGCCGAGGGCGGCAATCCCGTCGCCATGGTGAACCTTGGCAACCTCTATGCGACCGGCCGCGGCGTGCCGCCCAGCGATGTCGAGGCGGTGGCGTGGTATCGCAAGGCCGCGGAACTCGGCAATCCCGGCGGGCAGCGCGCGCTCGGGCTCATGTATCTCGAAGGCCGCGGCGTGCCGCAGAACCTCAGCGAGGCCTCGAAGTGGCTGAAGCTGGTGGCCCAGCCGCAGTTCATCGGCCCGAAGCAGGGAGCTACAGCTCCGGCTCCGTGAGTCCGCGGCGGCGGCAGGCGGCGACCACCGTGTTGCGCAGGAGGCACGCGATGGTCATGGGGCCGACGCCGCCGGGCACCGGCGTGATCGCGCCCGCGATCTGCTGAGCCTCGGCAAAGGCGACGTCACCCACCAGCCTGGACTTGCCCTCCGCGCCGGCGACGCGGTTGATGCCGACGTCGATCACGGTGGCGCCGGGCTTGATCCAGGAGCCCTTCACCATCTCCGCGCGGCCGACGGCGGCGACCAATATGTCCGCGCGCCGGGCGATCGCGGGAAGATCGCGCGTCTTGGAATGCGCGAGCGTCACCGTGCAATCCGCGGCCAGCAGCAGCGCCGCCATCGGCTTGCCCACGATGGTGGAGCGGCCGAGCACCACCGCCTCGAGGCCGGCAAGGCTCGGTATTTCGTCTTTCAACAGCAACAAGCAGCCGAGCGGCGTGCAGGGCACCAGCGTCGCCTCGCCGCTCCAGAGCTCGCCCACGTTGCGGGCGTGAAAGCCGTCGACGTCCTTGGCGGGGTCGAGCGCGTCGATGACCGCGCGCGCATTGATCTGTCGCGGCAGCGGCAGCTGCACTAGGACGCCGTCCACTTCAGGGTCGGCGTTGAGCTCGCCAATGAGGCCGAGCAGCTCGGGCTCGGACATGCCGGCGCGCGGCCGGTGCTCGAAATTCTGGAAGCCCGCATCGAGCGCCGCCTTGTGCTTGGAGCGCACATAGACTTGGCTCGCGGGATCCTCGCCGACCAGCACGGTGGCGAGACCGGGCACGACGCCGTGCGCTTGCTTCAAGCGCCGAGCCGCTTCCGCGACGCGCGCGCGGAGCGCCGCCGCCCGCGCCTTGCCGTCGATCAGGCGCGCGACCACGGCCGCAATCCCTCCTTGAGGCGGGCAGCGAGCGCCGCGGGCGCGCCGGTCACCGCCACGATCTTGCGCCGATCGCTCGCGCCGCGCACCACCGCGAAATCGCGCGCCGGCAAGCGGAAGGCACGGGCCAGCAGCTTCAGGAGCGCCGCGTTCGCCTTGCCGCCCTCGGGTGGCGCGGTGACGGCGACCTTGAGCACCACGCCGCCGTCGGCCTCGTCGGCGAGGCCGACGATGCGCTCCGCGGAGGCTTTCGGCGTGAGCCGCACCGCGAGGCGGACGCCATCGGAGGTTGCCGCAAAAGGCTGTCGCTCCGGCACGACCGATCTCAGAAGGCCTGAGTGACCAACGCGATCAGCTCCTGCTCCACCAGCCAGATGATCAGCAGGACGATGAGCGGGGCTATGTCGAGCCCGCCGAAGTTCGGCAGGAAGCGCCGGAACGGGCGATAGACCGGCTCGGTCAGACGGTAGAGCACGTCCACGCCGCCGCGCACCACGTGGTTCGCCATGGTCAGCACGCCCAGCGTGATCAGCCAGCTCACCACCACCGAGATGACCACGATCCACCAGTAGATATTGAGGATCTCGATGATGATTCGGACGAAAGGCACCAGGAACGGGCCCATAGGACGCGTTTATCTCCGCGGGAAATTCGCGCGTAAGCTAACCGGTGCCCCCTTGGGGCGCAAGCCGGGGCGGCCGGGCGCGCTTGACAGCCGCGGGCCGCGGCGGACATAGTCCGCGCCACCTCGGGGCCGTAGCTCAGCTGGGAGAGCGCCGCGTTCGCAATGCGGAGGTCAGGGGTTCGATCCCCCTCGGCTCCACCAATTGGCCGTCGACAGAACCCCCGAATCGAGCGCGTTTCCGGAGCGCCCAGGACGGCCGCTCGCCTTGAAAAGCGAGCCCGGCGATCACCACCTCTTTAACGGCGCTGCAAGGCAAGA
>DATMMM010000476.1:0-2059 GCA_035569735.1 Allostellaceae bacterium
CCGGCCGGTTGCCTCGGGATCGACCCCGCCGAACCCAAGCTCGGCCAGAGCGAGTGCGTCGACAAAAGCGTCGATTACGCGAACCGGATTGTCCTCGCCGATCCAGTCTTCCAGGCATTCAGGGAACAGCGTGCTCTGCCCACGATCTATGCCCTCAACGAAGCGCCTCATCCGATCCCCCGCAAATCGTGCGGGAATCATATCGTGAGAATCGCATCACGCGAGGCGTTTTCACACAGCCAGGGTCAAAATGCGAAGTGGCTTGCTGGCCGACGAATGTCGGTTAAGGAGCCGGAACCGGACCTGCGATCACCGAACTCGCTCGCAGGAGACGTGCCATAAGCGGAAGTCGTCTATGATTGCGGCGTCGCAGCCGTTGCCCATGCGGGCGCGTCAAAGCGGGCACCGTAATCCATCGTTTTGCGGCAGGACATCCCTAGGTACCCGAAGCGGCGCGCACCTGGAATCGCTTCGCTCAGGACCTGGAGGCGCTTCGCATCGCCTTGGGCAGTCTGGTAGAAAACTCCCGTGTCGTTGCCACCGCGATGCGCGAAGCTGGCGACGAGCCGTGTCGCGACCGGGTCATCGCCGACAACCATAACCGTGGCCAAGGAGGAGATGCTGATGGGCGAAATCGCCTACCGCGGCGGCGAGCACGATGCGGCTTTTGCCCGTCTTCGCGCCGCCATCTTGCTGGAGGACGACTTGCCCTACGACGAGTCGTGGGGCTGGATGCAGCCGATGCGCCACGCGCTCGGTGCGCTGCTGCTGGAGCAGGAACGCGCTGCGGAGGCCGAGGCGCTCTATCGCGAGGATCTTGGCCTAGGCGGTGCGCTACCCCGCGCGCAGATCCACCCGGACAACCCATGGGCCCTGCGCGGGCTGCTCGACTGCCCGGAGCGGCGCGGCGAGACTACGAAGGCCGCGCTAATCCGCCAGGGTCTGGCCTCGCCGCCGCACGCGCCGACCTACCGGTGTCGGTGTCCTGCTTCTGCGCCCGCGGCAATGCCGATTGAGTGGCCTGCGGCCCGGCGGCCTTTCGTAGAGCACCACGCGGATCGGAGCATATTGCGCGGCCGCGAGTTGATGCCTCGTCACGCGCGTGGGTGTCGGCGAGGATGGCGCGGCGTCGCTAGGGGCAGTCATGGTTTCGACCTTTATGCAGATTGAGAGATCGGGGTTCGATCTTTCCCGCGAGGGCACGGCTCAGTTCGGCTGAGGAGCGAATCGCACCCAACCATCGCGAAGAACGCCAGCGCGTCCGACATCACTGGCGTCCAGGGTCCTTTCCGTCCTTGTCATCAAATGTTCGATCCAACTCGTCGGACTGCCGCAGCAGCGCCTTCACCTCGTCGTCTACTTGTTTCGAAGTGTGCGCGGGGGGAGCAGACTGCGTCGGTTGGTGATCATGAAAATCATAAATTTCCCCTTCCCGAAGGGGTGGGGTCGATTCCTGTGCCAGTGCAAATCCAGGTTCGGACAACAGGAGTACCATTGCTATTACCTCGGAAGAACGTGGCATGTGATTTACCTCGATACTTGGACTGACGACGATGGGAGGCGTCCAGCTCACCGCGTCCGGGGTGACCGGTTCATATCGGGGGCAAGGCCGGGGTTGATCTCCGCGGGATTGAGAGGTGCGTCGGGTTTGGGTGTGGGAAGGGTTACGGTCGCGCCGCGCTCGTTGCCGATCCGCGGCACGCAGCCGGGTAACGGACGCGGACCCTGGACGATGTCGACCAGGCGATCCCCGAGACCGGCGATGCGCTGGCGAAGCCCGCCGCCGGCCTCCCGCGCCTCGGCGCCGCGGATCGTCACCGTCACGGTCATGCCCGAGACGAGCGGGACGCCGGGAGGCACATCGGTGATCCGGATGCGGACCGGCACGCGCTGCGCCAGGCCGACCCAGGTGTAGACCGGATCGACGTTCGGCAGACCCTGGGTGCTCGGCGCGGCGTTGGAGACGCTGATGCCGCGGGTCACCGTCTGGACCCTTCCCACGATCGGATCGCGGTAGCCCATCAGCGCCGCCTCGGCGCGGTCGCCGACGCAGACATGG
>DATMMM010000477.1:0-7171 GCA_035569735.1 Allostellaceae bacterium
CACCTCACCCTCCCCGCGCTGACGCGCCGGGCCCCTCCCTCTCCCCGCTTCGCGCGGAGAGGGGAACGAACTCGCGCCGATTTCCGCTCGAGGAAACATGCTCTAGGCTGCTGCATGCCTAGAGTGTGCCGCTGCCGCGGATCAAGAGACAAGAGCCAGACCCATGGGTTTTGAGCCACGCACGCGTCTCTACGTTTCAGCGGACCTCGCGGCGGGCGGGAGCGTGGCGTTAGACGCGGCAAAGGCGCATTACCTCAAGACCGTGCTGCGGCTGGAGCGCGGCTCGCCGATCGCGCTCTTCAATGGCCGGGACGGCGAATGGCGCGCGGTGATCGAGGGCTTCGGCAAGGAGACCGGCGCGATTCGGCTCGAGCGCCTCACGCGCGAGCAGGTGCCGGAGCCCGATCTCTGGCTCGCCTTCGCGCCGGTGAAGCGCGCGCGCATCGATTTCCTGGTGGAGAAGGCGACCGAGCTCGGCGTCAGCGCGCTGCAGCCGGTGCTGACCGAGCGCACCCAGGTGGAGCGCGTCAATCTCGAGCGGCTCCGTGCCAATGTGCGGGAGGCTGCGGAGCAGACGGAGCGGCTCACGCTCCCGGAGGTGCGCGCGCCGCTGCCGCTGGAGCGCGCGCTCGCGCTCTGGCCCGCGGGACGGCGGCTCCTGCTCTGCGACGAATCGGGGAGCTCGCCCGATATCGCCTCTGCGCTCGGCGCAGAGCAGCCCGGCGCCTGGGGCGTGCTCACCGGGCCCGAGGGCGGATTCAGCGAAAGGGAACTTGACGCGCTCAGGAATCTTCCCTTTGTTTGCGCGGTCGGTTTGGGGCCGCGGGTTCTGCGCGCGGATACCGCGGCGCTGGCGGCGCTGGCCGTGTTCCAGGCGCTTCTGGGGGATTGGCGGCGAGCGACGGGGCAAGACGGCGCGGGTAGCGGGCGCTCGCGCCGGAGCACTTGAAATTCTGCGATGCGGAGACGCTTTCGAGCTCATGTCCGGTCCCACGCAAACCACGAGCGAGCCGATCACCGACTGGCGCCAGCTCGTCGAGTATATCGAGGCCGGCTGCAAGCCGCCGGAGCGCTGGCGCATCGGCACCGAGCACGAGAAGTTCGTGTTCCGGCGCTCGGACCTGCGCCGCGTCCCTTATGAGGGGCCGGACGGCATTCGCGCGCTCCTCGAGGGCCTGCAGCGCTTCGGCTGGACGCCCGTGCTGGAGAACGGCAATCCGATCGCGCTTGCCCAAGGCGATTGCGCGATCTCGCTGGAGCCGGGCGGCCAGTTCGAGCTCTCGGGCGCGCCGCTCGACACGCTGCACCAGACCTGCGCCGAGGTGCACGAGCATCTGCGCCAGGTGAAGCAGGTCGCCGACGAGCTCAAGATCGGCCTGATCGGCCTGGGCTTCGATCCGAAGTCGAGGCGCGAGGACGTGCCGTGGATGCCCAAGGGGCGCTACGCCATCATGCGCCGCTACATGCCGAAGCGCGGTAGCCTCGGCCTCGACATGATGCTGCGCACCTGCACCGTGCAGGTGAACCTGGATTACCAGTCCGAAGCCGACATGGTCCGCAAGTTCCGCGTCGGCCTGGCGCTGCAGCCGGTGGCGGTGGCGCTCTTCGCCAACTCGCCCTTCGTCGAGGGCAAGCCCTCGGGCTATCTCAGCTATCGCAGCAACGTCTGGACCGACACCGATCCCGACCGCGCGGGCATGCTGCCCTTCGTGTTCGAGCGCGGCTTCGGCTTCGAGCGCTACGTCAAATACCTGCTCGACGTGCCCATGTATTTCGTCTATCGCGACGGCCGCTACATCGACGTCGCGGGCCAGTCATTCCGCGACTTCATGGCGCGGGAGCTGCCGGGATTGCCGGGCGAGGCGCCGCGCCTCAACGACTGGAGCGACCACCTCACCACCGCATTCCCCGAGGTACGGCTCAAGCGCATCCTCGAGATGCGCGGCGCCGACGGCGGCCCCTGGAGCCGGCTTTGCGCGCTTCCGGCGCTCTGGGTCGGGCTGCTCTATGACAGCGCGGCGCTCGATGCCTGCTCGGAGCTGATCAAGGATTGGACGCAGGAGGAGCGCGAGCGGCTTCGAGCCGAGGTGCCGAAGCGCGGCCTCGCGACGCCCTTCCGCGGCCGGCCGCTCCTGGCGCTGGCGCAGGAGGTGCTGGAGATCGCCAGCGCCGGCTTGCGCGCCCGCGCCACGCGCGACAGCAGCGGCGAGGACGAGACGGTCTACCTGGACGCGCTGCGCGAGATCGTCGCCGAGGGCCGCACGCCCGCCGAGGCGCTGCTCGACGCCTACGCCACGCGCTGGAACGGCAGCGTCGATCCCGTCTACACCGAGCAGGCCTACTAGCGCCCGCCTGCCCGCGGGGGCCGTCATTCCTATTCAACGCGGAGAGCCGAGCGGCGCGTCGCGCGGCCGGGGTTATCTTTTGTTTACCAATAGGCGTCAGCATTGCTCGGCCTGGCGGGCGTGGGGTGTGCGCCGGCCCTGGAGACGCGCCGATGGATATGAAGGTTCCGTTCTATCGCCATGATCTCGATAAGAGTGATGCCGATAGGGTGGCCGAGGTATTGGCGTCACCGTTTTTGACCACCGGTAGCGTGGCGAAGGCCGTCGAGGCCCAGCTCTGCGCTTTTTTCGATGTGCCGCACGCGGTGCTGGTCAACAGCTGGACCAATGGCGCCGTCGCGGTCTTGCTGGCGCTCGGCATCGGGCCGGGTGACGAGGTCATCGTTCCCGCGATGACGTTCATTTCCAGCGCCAATGTGGCGGAGCTGGTCGGCGCGAAGCCGGTCTTCGTCGACGTCGAGCCCGATACGCTGATGCCGACGCCGGAGATCGTCCGCGCGGCGGTGACCGCGAACACCCGCGCGGTCATCCCGGTGCATCTCTATGGCCAGATGTGCGACATCGGCGCCTTGCGCGCGGCGCTGGCGGACCGGCCGGACATTGCGATCATCGAGGATTGTGCCCACAGCTTCGAGAGCAGCGTCGACGGCCAGTTGCCGGGCGCCCAGTCCGAGGCGGCGATCTTCTCCTTCTATGCCACCAAGAACGTTACCTGCGGCGAGGGCGGCGCGATTATTACCCGCGACCCCCAGCTGTTCGAGGTGATTCAGCAGACCCGCTTGCACGGCATGTCGGCGGGCGCGATCGATCGGTTCGCCAAGAACAAATATCGCCATTGGGACATGACACGCCTCGGGACCAAGGCCAATTTGCCGGACCTGCTGGCGAGTCTCTTGCCCGACCAGATCGCCACCATCCGGAACCGTTTGCCGCTCAGGGAAGCGCGCGCGCGGCACTATGAGAAAGCGTTTACCGGCAATGCCATTCGCCTGGTTGCGACCGCGCCCGGCGTGGTCCATGCCCGGCATCTCTTTCCGATCCACGTTCCCGCATCCGTGCGCGACGACGCGCTCGGGGCCCTCAACGAGCGCGGTATCGGGACGACGGTCAATTACCGGTCGGTGCCCACGCTGACCTACTACCGCGAAAAATACGGCTATGCCGCCGATGATTTTCCGGTGAGCCACGAATGGGGCGAAGGCACCATCAGCCTGCCGCTCTTTCCGTCCATGACCGCGGACGAGCAGGACTACGTCATCGACGCCGTCCACGCGTGCGTCGTTCCGATGATTTGAGCGAAGACAAATCCGATGAGAGACGATGTGAACGGGGCGGGGAGTCGCTCGAGGAAGAAGGTGCTGGTCACCGGCGCCGGCGGCTATATCGGCAGCGTGCTGTGCAAAGACCTCATCGACCACGGCTACTCAGTGGTCGCCTTCGACCGCTTCTTCTTCGGCGTCGAGACACTGCGTGACGTCAACGGCAGTCTGAACCTGACCCTCGTAAAGAAGGACATTCGCGACATCGAGGAATGCGACCTCGAGGGCGTTCACGCGGTCTGCGATCTCGCGGCGCTGTCGAACGATCCGAGCGGCGAGCTCAATCCCGACATCACCGAGGGCATCAACCACGCGGGCCGCGTCCGGGTTGCAGAGACGGCCAAGCGAGCGGGGGTCGAGCGCTACGTGCTGTCTAGTTCCTGCTCCGTCTACGGCCACGGCAACGGTGCGGCGCTCGACGAGGCCAGCGAGACCCGTCCACTGACCACCTATGCCCGGGCCAATCTCCGCGCCGAGGCCGAGACCCTGGCGCTTGCGGGCGACGGCTTCTGCGCCACCGCGCTTCGCAACGCCACGGTCTTCGGCCTTTCGCCGCGCATGCGGTTCGATCTCGTGGTCAATCTGATGACCTTGCACGCGGTTGAGAAGGGCCGGATCACCATCATGGGCGGCGGGAAGCAATGGCGGCCGCTGGTCCATATTCGCGATGTCGCGCGGGCCTTCCGGACCGTGCTGGAGGCGCCGAAGCAATCGGTGCGAGGCGCCATCTTCAACATCGGCAGGCAGAATGCCCAGGTGCTGAGCATCGCCTATATCATCCGCGAGACCTTGCCCTTCCCCTTGCAGATCGAGGTGGCGCCCGACGATCCCGATCGGCGGGACTACAACGTGTCCTTCGACAGGGCGAAGCAGGTCCTGGGGTTCGAGGCGCAGGGCACGATCGCCGATGGGACAAGCGAGATCTACGAGGCCCTCAAGATGGGGCTGGTCGAGAATGGGCCCAAAACGTCGACCGTCCGCTGGTACCGCAATGTGATCGAGGCCCAGAAGCTCGTGGAGAGCGTCGCGCTGAACGGCCGCCTGCTCTAGCGCCGGAACGGACGGAACCCATGGCAAAGCTCAGCATCGTCGCCCCGGTTTTCCGCGAAGCGGCGGTGCTGCTGGAGCTCTATGCCCGGATCTGGGCGGCGGTCTTGCCGATCACGGAGGATTTCGAGATTGTGCTGGTTTCCGACGGCGGCAATGACGACTCCTGGCGGGTGATCAGCGAGCTCGGCGCCGCCGACCGGCGGGTCAAAGGCATCAAATTCACCCGCAATTTCGGCCAGCATCTCGCGATATCGGCGGGGCTCGATGCCTGCGATGGCGACTGGGTCGTCGTGATGGACAGCGACCTCCAGGATCGGCCGGAGGTGATCCCCGACCTCTATGCCAAAGCCCAGCAAGGCTATGAGGTCGTGTTCGTGTCGCGGATCGATCGGCCGGAATCCTGGATCTACCAGTTCGCGGCGCGCCTCTTTTACCGAGCCTTCCGGATGCTCGCGAACACCAGCTACGATCCCGCTCACGGCAACTTTTCGATCATTTCCCGGCGCGTCGTCGAGCGCTATCGCTCGATGGGCGAGACCCTCCGGTTCTACGGCGGGATCCTCGACTGGCTCGGCTTCGAGCGCGCCTCGATCGAGGCCGCTCATGGCGAGCGCTTCGCCGGGCAGCCCGGCTACAACCTTCGAAAGCGTGTCGGCCTTGCCATGCAAATTATTCTGGCGCACTCCGACAGGCCGCTCCATCTCTCGGTATTGTTCGGGCTCATCATCTCGCTGTGGTCGGGCGCGACCGGCTGCTACATGATCATCCGATCGGTCTTCTTCGAGCAGTACTCGGTGGAGGGCTGGACCAGCCTGATGGTCTCCGTCTTTTTCATGGGCGGCATCATCCTGTTGGTGCTTGGCATCATCGGCATCTATATCGGCAAGATCTTCAACGAGATCAAAGGCCGCCCGCTCTATGTCGTCGGCGACAGCGTGGGCTTCGATCGCCCGGCCGAGCGGAGCCCGCGGCCGATCATCTTGAGACAAAGTGCAGGCAATCGGTAAACCCGTCGGGCCGGAATCCACAGCGGAGGTAGAGGCGCCAGGCATCCTCGTTGCCGCATTCCGTGACCACGGCGACGCTCTCCTTCCGCCGGCGCGAAGCCTCGCCGAGCACGGCACTGACCAGATTGCGCCCGACGCCCTGCCTCTTGTCGAGGACCGAGACGAGATCGATGGAAACGCGGCGGTCCCCGGGCGCGAAGCTGCAAAAATTCCGCCCGTGAATCGCGACCTGCATCCGACCCAGCGAGTTCCCGATCCACCGCTCATAGAGGCGGTCATGCTCGGTGGAGTGGATCAGAGGGTCGCGCGCGAAGCGGTCGGCTTGGAAGTTCGCGATATGAGCGCGGATGGTTTCGGCGTCGAACTCGACGCGCGGACGGATATCGACGCGCCCGGTCATCACCGGGAGCTCCGCGAGATCATGAACGAGCGTGACTTGCGTGCAGATCGCGCGAAAGCCGAAGCCAAGCAGGAACCGAATCAGATCGGAGCGATGTGCCGGTACCTTCGCATCGATGATGACGGGCTTGCGCCGCAGCAGCGGCGGCAAATCCCGCGCGAGATCGGCCTCATCCAGATCGATCACCCGATAAAAGGGCAGACCGAAGATCTCGGTGTCGAAGGCTTGCCGCACCACACAGGTCATGCCGCGCTCTGACGCCTCGAGGTGTTCGCGTGCCAATAACCAGCCAATTCCTTCGCTACGCCCTGACCGGCATCGGGTCGAATATCATACTCTACCTGCTGTACTTCGCTTCGACCGGTCTTGGCGCCGAACCCAAGGTGAGCATGTCGGTGCTTTACCTGCTCGGAGTCCTGCAGACCTTCATGGTCAACCGCAGCTGGTCCTTTCGACACCGCGGCGCCGCGGGCGCCGCCCTGTGGCGGTATCTGACCGCCTATGCGATGGGGTACCTGGTCAATCTCGGAATCCTGGCCTTGCTGGTCGATTGCCTTCGTTGGGATCACCGATACGTCCAAGGAGCGGCGATCGTCATGATCGCCCTCCTGTTGTTCGCTCTGCAGCGCATCTGGGTGTTCAGCCCGGCCAAGCCCTGAAGCGTCGTTCATGGCCGGATGACGCGGTATAGCCTGAAAAAATCGCCGTCGGCCACGAGATCCAGTGGCGCACCCTCGTCCGCGGGGCGGCCGACGAAATCCAGCCAAAGCACGAAATCGAAATGCTGGGGCCAGTTCCCCCAATAAGGTAGATCGCCCAGAAAATCACGGCGCGAATAGGCGGGATCGTCCGGCGCGACGTGCGAGGCCGCGCGCAACACCTCCGACGGCAAGGGCACGGATTGGCCCTGGAACAACCCGGCATTGCGCGGTGTCGGCACCACCGGGGTCCAGCCGGTGAAGAGGTAGGGGATGAAGGCCGACCGATCGATCACCGCAAGCGCCGCGATGTGTGAGAATGTCTCGTCTCGCTGCCGGGCAATGAAGGATG
>DATMMM010000478.1:0-5857 GCA_035569735.1 Allostellaceae bacterium
GCGCATGCGCGATGTTGATGAAACGCACCACGCGTGCCGACAGCGCCATCGGGCTCTCCTCGCCGGAAATCGTCTCGTTGGACAAGATAGCGCGGCGGACCCACACTGTCGCGCCGGATTCTATCGAGATTGCGCCGATGCCCGCGCCGGATGCCCTCCCCGCCACCGCCGCGCTGCTGATCATCGATCTGCAGAAGGCGATCGATGCGCCTTATTGGGGACCGCGCAACAATCCCGACTGCGAGCGCAAAGTCGCGGCACTGCTCGAGCGCTGGCGCGCGACGCGGCGGCCGATCTACCACATCAAGCACGATTCGACAGAGCCGCAATCGGCCTATCGGCCGGGCCAGCCCGGCAACGACTTCAAGGACGAGGTCATGCCGCGCGCGGGCGAGCCGGTGATCGCCAAGCGCGTCCACAGCGCCTTTATCGGCACCGGCCTGGGCGCGCTCTTCGAGAACGCGGGGCACAGCCCGCTCATCGTCACGGGCGTACTCACCCATAACTCCGTCGAGGCGACCGTGCGCATGGGCGGCAATCTCGGCTTCGAGATCTATGTCGTGAGCGACGGCTGCTTCGCAGTGGACAAGCCGACGCTCGACGGTCGGGTGTTTCCCGCCGAAGACGTCCACGCGCTCTCGCTCGCCAATATGAGCGGCGAGTATGCGACGATCGTCGATACCGCGTGGATATTGGATCGGACGTGATAGGCTTCGAGGGTCGCACCTCAGGGAGGAGACCATGCATAGCAGAGGAACCGCTATCGCGGTCGTAATGCTCATCGCGACGATCGCCGCCATCCCTCTCGCGGTGGCTGCCGACAAAGTCCGCGAGGCCGTCGACCGAGGCGATCGGGCGTGGCTCGCCGCCTACGCGGCGCATGATTCCGGCAAGATCGCCGCGCTCTATGCGCCTAACGCGGCGGCGTTTCCGCCGGGGGCGGCGCGGGCCGATGGCCGCGAAGCCATCCGCAAGGTCTGGCAGGGCTACATGGATGCGGGCGTCACCAACGTGACCCTCCGCACCGTCGAGGTGGAGGTGCGCAGCGACCTCGCCTACGAGTCCGGCGAATACGCCCTCGACGCTCCCGGCAAAGACGGCAAGCTCGGCCACAGCGTCGGGAAGTACGTCGTCGTCTGGAAGCGCGGCAAGGGCGGCTGGCAGCTCTACCGCGATATCTGGAACGATACGCCCGCGCGTTGACCCCTACGCGGGCTTCGCGGCCTCGGGCGCGGGCGGCGTGCCGTAGAGCTTGCGCGCGCGCGCCTCGAAGGCGGAGACCATGCGCCGGACGGCCTCGTTGAAGAGCACCTCGATGATCTTCTGCAGCATGCGCGAGCGGAACTCGAAATCGACGAAGAAATCGATGACGCAGCCGCCGTCCGCCTGCGGCAGGAAGGTCCAGTGGTTGTTGAGATATCGAAACGGACCCTCGCTATAGGCGACATCGATGCCCTTGGGAGGATCGAGCACGACCCGCGAGGTAAAGCGCTCGCGGATCATGCGATAGCCGATGATGAGATCGGCGACGATCTCATTGTTCCTCCGCTCGCGGATGCGCGCGCCCACGCACCAAGGCAGGAACTCGGGATAGCGCTCGACGTCGGCCACGAGGCCGAAGAGCTGCTCGGCCGTATAGGGGAGCCGCCGACGCTCGGCGTGCGTCGCCATCAGCCGGTGGGGCTCACGCGCCGGCCGCGAGCTTCGCCGCGCGCGCCCCGCGCAGCTTCTCGAAGTCGTCGCCCGCGAAATAGGACGACCGCGTCAAAGGCGAGGCCGAGACCATCAGGAAGCCCTTGCCGAGCGCCATGCGCTTCAACCCCTCGAACTCGTCGGGCGGCACGAAGCGCGCGACCGCGTGGTGCTTCGGCGTCGGCTGCAGATACTGCCCGATGGTGAGGAAGTCGACGTCCGCGGCGCGCAGATCGTCCATCACCTGCAGCACCTCGCCCCGCTCCTCGCCGAGGCCCACCATGAGCC
The DNA here is from genome assembly GCA_035569735.1 of Allostellaceae bacterium. Lineage (GTDB taxonomy): Bacteria > Pseudomonadota > Alphaproteobacteria > ATCC43930 > CGMCC-115725 > DASZHJ01. Next base: position 1,981 of record DATMMM010000478.1, read on the forward strand.
CCGACTTCGTGAACATCGCGGGGTCGAGCCGCTTCACGGTATCGAGGAGCCGCAGCGACTGGAAATAACGTGCGCCCGGCCGCACCTCCGGATAGAGCCTCGGCACCGTCTCGAGATTGTGATTGAAGACGTCGGGCTTCGCCGCCACCACCTGCTCGATCGCGCCGGGCTTGTGCAGGAAGTCGGGCGTCAGCACCTCGATGGTCGTGCCGGGCGCGCGCCGCCGGATCGCCTCGATCACGCGAACGAATTGCTGCGCGCCGCCGTCGTCGAGATCGTCGCGGTCGACGGAGGTCACCACGATGTGGGCGAGGCCGAGCGCCGCTGTCGCCTCCGCGACGTGCTCGGGCTCGTGTGGGTCGAGCTGGTCGGGCTTGCCGGTCGCGACGTTGCAGAACGTGCAGGCGCGCGTGCAGACGCTGCCCAATATCATCACCGTCGCGTGCTTCTGCTTCCAGCACTCGCCGATGTTGGGGCAGGCGGCCTCTTCGCAGACGGTGTTGAGGTTGAGCGCGCGCATGAGCTTGCGCGTCTCGTGATATTCCTTCGAGACCGGCGCCTTGACCCGGATCCAGTCGGGCTTGCGCGCGACGGGATTGTCGGGCTTGTGCGCCTTCTCGGGGTGTCTGACCTTGAGATCGCTCATGCTTTGGTGCCTGCCGCCGGCGAGGGCTGGGTTAGAGCCTCGCCCACGTCGCGAGGGGAAGAGCTAGATGTGGAGAACGCGGCCGTAGGCGTCAAGCACGGCCTCGTGCATCATTTCCGACAGCGTCGGGTGCGGGAAGACGGTCTCGATGAGCTCGTGCTCGGTGCTCTCGAGGGTCTTGGCGATGGTATAGCCCTGGATCAGCTCCGTCACCTCGGCGCCGATCATGTGCGCGCCCAGGAGCTCGCCGGTCTTGGCATCGAACACGGTCTTGACCATGCCCTCGGGCTCGCCGAGCGCGATCGCCTTGCCGTTGCCGATGTAGGGGAAATGGCCGACGCGCACCTGATGGCCCGCCGCCTTGGCGGCCGCCTCGGACAAGCCGACGCTCGCGACCTGCGGCCGGCAATAGGTGCAGCCGGGAATATTTCTGATATTGAGCGGCTGCACGTCGTTGAGGCCTGCGATGTGCTCGACGCAGAGCACGCCCTCGTGCATCGCCTTATGCGCGAGCCAGGGCGGGCCCACGAGGTCCCCGATCGCGTAAAGCCCGGGCTCCCCGGTCTCGCACCACTGGTTGATCACGACATGCGTCTTGTCGACCTTCGCCTTGGTCTTCTCGAGACCCATGTTCTCGACATTGCCGACGATGCCGACGGCGAGGACCACCCGCTCCGCCGTCACCTCCATCGTCTTGTCGGCGGCTTGCAGCGTGGCGGTGACGCTGTCCGCGCCTTTCTTGAGCGCCTTCACGGTGGTGCCGACGTGGATCTTCATGCCCTGCTTCGTGAAAGCCTTCAGGGCGAAGGCGGAGATCTCTTCGTCCTCGACGGGGAGCACCCGCGGGAGCACCTCGACCACGGTCACCTCGGCGCCGAGATCCCGGTAGAAGCTCGCGAACTCGATGCCGATGGCACCCGAGCCCACCACCAGCAGCGATTTCGGCAAGCGGTCCGGCACCATCGCTTCCTTGTAGGTCCAGATCAGCTTTCCGTCGGGCTCCAGGCCCGGCAGCGCGCGCGCCCGCGCGCCGGTCGCGAGGACGATGTGCTTCGCCGCGAGATCGGCGACGGGCTTGCCATCCTTGGCGACGGCGAGCTTGCCGCCGCCCTTGAGCGTGGCATGGCCGTCGAACACCGTGATCTTGTTCTTCCTCATCAGGAAGCCGACGCCGTTCGAGAGCTGCTTCGCCACTTTGCGCGAGCGCTCGACGATCTTCTTGAAGTCGAAGCTGATCTCCTTGGCGGAGAACCCATAGTCGCCGAGGTGTTGCAGCAGGTGATTGATCTCCGACGTCCTGAGCAACGCCTTGGTGGGAATGCAGCCCCAATTGAGGCAGATCCCGCCCAACTGGTCGCGCTCGACCACCGCGGTCTTCATGCCGAGCTGCGCCGCGCGGATCGCCGCGACATACCCGCCGGGCCCGCCGCCCACCACGATCAGATCGAAGGATGTCTCGGCCAAGGGCAGTCTCCTGTTTCCAACGATTGTGCTTCGAGGCGCGGCGCGTGCTCTCGCTCAGAGCAGCATCGTCACGGGAGACTCGATGAATTTCTTGAAGGCGTTCATGAACTGCGCGGATGTCGCGCCGTCGACCACGCGGTGGTCGCAGGAGATCGTGCAGCGCATGACCGTGGCGACGCCGACTGTGCCGTTGCGCACCACCGGCTGCTGGATGCCGGCGGCCACGGCGAGGATGCAGGACTGCGGCGGGTTGATCACCGCGGTGAACTCGCTGACGCCGAACATGCCCAAGTTCGAGATCGAGAAGGTGCCGCCCTGGAATTCCTCGAGCTTCAGCTTGTTGGCCTTCGCGCGGGCCGCGAGGTCCTTCATCTCCGCTGAGATCTGCGCCAGTCCCTTCTGGTCGGCGTTGCGGATGATCGGCGTGATGAGGCCGTCCTCGAGCGCGACCGCGACGGAGATATCGACCCGGTTCCAGCGCAGCACCGCGTCCTCGCTCCAGGACGCGTTCACCGCCGGCACTTTCCGGAGCGCCAGCGCCGCCGCCTTGATCACGAAGTCGTTGACGGAGATCTTGGATTCCGACTGCGCGCTGACGTCGGCCCGCGCCTTCAGGAGCGCATCGATCTCGCAATCGACGGTGAGATAGAAGACAGGAACGCTCTGCTGCACCTCGGTGAGCCGGCGCGCGATGGTCCGGCGCATGCTGGTGTGCGGGACGGGCGTATAGGGCGCGTTCCCCGCGAGCGCCGCCACCTGAGCCATGCTCGGCGTCGCCGCCATGGGCGGAGCTTTCGGCGCGGCGGCGGGAGCGGCGGGGCTTGGCGCGCGTGGCGGCGCGCCGCCCCGGAGCGCCGTGTCGATGTCGGCCTTCACGATCCGGCCGTGCGGACCCGTGCCCGTGAGTTGTCCGATGTCGATGCCCGCTTGCGACGCCATGCGGCGCGCCAGCGGGCTCGCGAAGATCCGGTCGTGACCATTATGCGCGGGCGCCGGCGGTTTGGGCGCGGCGGCGGGCGTGGTCTTGGGCTCTGGCGGCATCGCGGGTTCGGGCGCGGCGGCGGGCTTCGGTGCCGCAGGCGCGGCACCGGGTTTGGGCGGGGGCGCTTTCGCCTCGGTCTTCAATGCCGCTTTGTCTTCGCCCTCGCCCAGGAGCCGCGCGATCACCGCATTCACCTTCACGCCCTGAGCACCCTCGGGCACCACGAGCTCGCCTACCACGCCCTCGTCCACCGCCTCGACTTCCATGGTGGCCTTGTCGGTCTCGATCTCCGCGATGACGTCGCCGGCCTTGACGGCGTCGCCGACCTTCTTGTGCCACTTCGCGAGATTGCCCTCCGTCATGGTCGGCGAGAGCGCGGGCATCAGGATCTCGATCGGCATTTGTTTTCCCCCTCGTTGTCCGTGCGGGGTCAGCGGTAGGTCACGGCTTTTGCCGCCGCGACCACATCGGCGACTTGCGGCAGCGCCAGACGCTCGAGATTGGCGGCGTAGGGCAGCGGCACGTCCTTGCCGCAGACCCGCGCCACCGGCGCATCGAGCCAATCGAAGGCGCGCTCCATGATCTGCGCCGCGATCTCCGAGCCGATGCCCGCGAACGGCCAGCCCTCCTCGACCGAGACGATGCGATTGGTTTTCTGGACGGAGGCGAGGATGGTCTCGATGTCGAGCGGCCGGATGGTGCGGAGATCGATCACCTCCGCCGAGATGCGCTCGGCCGCCAGAGCCTCGGCGGCCGCGAGCGCCACCTCCACCATGCGCGAGTGC
>DATMMM010000479.1:0-12612 GCA_035569735.1 Allostellaceae bacterium
AGCGTGGGAAGCCTTCCGTGACCCATCCGTGGACGCGTCCTACATGGCTCGGACCTCATGATCCTCCAGGGCACCCCGGAGCGGAACCGTGGCAGTACACGCGTTAGGGGGGATGGCTTGGCTACTTCTCCGTCATGGCGATCTCGGGGCTGAGCGTGCCCTGGCGCAGCCGCTCGAGATGGATCTCGACGCAGCCGTCGTAAGGGTTCTCGGCGTAGAGCTGCTCGAAGAGCGCCAGCGTGTCCTCGGCGCCTGCCTCGAGGTGCTCATAGGCGCTCAGATAGCGCTTGATGTAGTCGCTGGCGGCGCGCTCCTCGCTCAAGGGCTCGAAGACGCCCAACGCCTGGGTTTTGCCCTTGACGATCACCAGGCCCATCGGCCGGAACGGGATGCCCTTGCATTCCGCGTGGGTCACCTCGGAAACGCAGGTGCGGGTCCCGAAATACTTGTTGAGGCCCTCCAGGCGCGAGGCCGTGTTCACGGCGTCGCCAAGGGCCGTGTACTCCATCTTGTCATGCGAGCCGAAGTTGCCGACGGTTGCCATGCCCGAGTGGACGCCGATGCGGGTGACGCCGAACGGCACGCCCGCGGCGTTCTGCTCGGCGCGGAACTTCTCGGCGAACCGGTCGAGCTCGAGCCCGCAGCGCACCGCGCGCTCCCAGTGATCCGGCTGGTCGAGCGGCACATTGAAGATCGCAAACACGGCGTCGCCGATGAACTTGTCCACCAACCCGTCATGCTGCTGAATGACACGCACCATGCCGTCGAGGTAGCGGTTCAGGATGCTCGCGAGGTCGGCGCCGGTGACCGCCTCGGACATGGTGGTGAAGCCGGCGACGTCCGTGAACAGGAACGTCGCCGCACGGCGCTCGCCTTCGAGCGAGAGCTTCGCGGGATCGCGGATGAGCTCGCCCACCACCTTGGGCGAGACGTAGCGCGAGAACACGCCCTGGATATATTCCTTCTGCTGGCGCGCCTCGTGCCCCATCACCGCCTCGGTGCCCCACATGGAGCCCGCCATGGCGAGGGTTGGCGTCACTAGTGTCAGCATGACGCCGGTGTAGTGGAAGAGCGCGCCGCCGCCGACCCACCAGACCGCGGCAACCACAAGGCCAAGCACGATCCGCACCGGCAGCGATATAGGGGCGATGCCCAGAGCGGCGCCGATCGCCGCCAGGAACACGGCGGTGCAGAAGTCAAAAGTCCCGCCGAGACCGGGCGGCCGCCGGCCAGTCAACAGCCCGTCGAGGGTGTGAGCATGAATGACGATGCCCGGCAGGATTCCCTGGTTGCCGGCAAGCATCGTGGCGAAGGGCGTACGGTGCCGGTCGGTGAGCGAGAAATCGGCACCGATCAGCACGATCTTGCCGGCGATCGTCGGCTTCAGAAATTTGTCCGCCACAGCAGGCTTGAAATTCACCACGGAATCGGCGGCGATTTGGCCGAACGGCTCGCGGTCCTTGTCGGGCCGCCCGCGCCAGGCGATCGTGGTTTTCTCTGCCGGAGTATCGATACCGATCTTCTTGAGCAGCCCGCGCGCGAAGCCCGGTATGTAGGTGCCGTCAGGTGCAGCATGGCCGGGCTCGGCCCAACGCGCCGTTCCGTCGAAGGGATCGGTCGCAATATCGGCGCGGACCCGATCCTCGACGGGCACAAAAGCATCGAGATATGCCTGCCCGACGCCGCGCTCCACGATCTCGAGGTCGCCCACATAGCTCACGACAAGCGGAACCGGCAGGTGGGCGATCGTCGATCGCAGCTCATCGTCCTTGACCGGGTCGGTCGGCTGGTCGAACAGCACGTCGAGGGCAATGACGCGCGGCTTCCACTCGGCGAGCTTGTTCAGGAGATCGGCGAGGAACTTGCGATCGATCGGCTCGCGGTAGGGGAACAGCTTGAGGGTCTGCTCGTTGATGGTGACGATGGTGATATCGGTGCTCTGCGGCTCGGGACGCGACAACGAAGCCGTCTCGAGGTCGCGGATGAATTGCTCGGCCTGATTGACGAAGGAGATATAAGTGACGGCCGCCATCGCCACGGCCGCCGACAGCACCGCGACGGTGACCGGTGCCAGCTTCTTGAGATCGAACCGTAGCTTCGCCACGCCTAGCCCTCGGAGGAGCAGACTACCGCTGCACCGTCTTGAGCAGCGCCTCCGCTTGCGCGACGCAGCCCTTTTCCAGCATCCAGGCGGCTTGCATGCGCGCGCTCGTCACCTTGGGCGGAATCTGCGTCAGTGTCACCGCCACCGGCTTGCCGCCGAAATCCGCGAGATAAGTACGGCCGTCCTTGATCGGAAAACTCGCGGGCGCCGCCATGGTGGGGCTGCCGGCAGGCCACTGCGTCTGCCCGCGCCAGCTGCGATCGGACGGCGTCATGGTGAGCACGCCGCCGGCATCGCTCGCGCGCCAGAACACCGGCGTCTCGTCCTTGAGCAGGCAGGCGACGCCGGGATGGCTCAGATCCACGAGCCATGGTGCCGGCAGATGCACGTCGACGGCCGCCGTGCGGACCACACCGGCCACGTTGCGCGCGCTCCCGGTCGTGAGCGCCCCCAGGGCGCTTGCGACGTCGACGCCGCCGCTTCCAGCCGCGGGCGCCTGATCGTAGGGTCCGCGTAGGGTCAGGATGCTGCCGTTCTCCGCCACCAGCGTCACCAGCTGGCCGTCCTCGAGCTTGATCGGCTTGGCGTCGTCGAGGACGTCGCCTTGCTTCAAGCTGACGCCGCGCGCCTCCACTACGACGAGCTCGCCCGCCGTCGCGGCCGAAGCCGTCCCAAATATCAGCGCTGCAAAAGCCAGCGCCGGAAGTCCGCCCGTCGCCCGCATGGCTTACTCCGACACGTTGTTGCTGTTGCTCGCGGTGTTCACGCCGCGCCGCCCGCCGTCGCCCAATATGGTAAAGGCCGCCCAGTAAAACGGATGAGCAGTCTGTGCCTGACCTGCGAGGGCAAGCTGCGCCTCACGCAAGGAATCGGCAAGACCATTCGAAAGCTTTGGCCCTACTTTGTCGAAAAAGCCGGTCATCAGCTGAGCGGTGGCCGCCGAGGGCACCTGCCAGTGGCTCGCGACCAGCGTGCGGGCGCCCGCGTGGAAGAAGGCGTCCGCCAGGCCCGAGAGCGACTCGCCACCGAGCCGCCCGCCGCCTTGCGCGGTGTTGCAGGCCGAGAGCACCACGAGATCGGCATTGAGCCGAAGGCTCGCGATCTCGCTTGCGTCCAGCAAGCCGTCATCCTCGGTCGAGTGCGCGCCGCCCGGAGGCGGCGACAGCGCGAGGCCCGGCTCCGCCTGGCAGCGCAGCTCGCCCGGCAGCAGCCCGTGGGTCGCGAAATAAAGCACGTTGTAGTCGCCGAGCGGCTGGCGCCGCAGGTTCGCCTCGCTGGCGGCGGATCCCAACAGGATCGAGCCGGGATCGGCGCCGAGACGCTGACCCACGCGCCGTACCTCGTCCGCGGTCTCCGGCAGCGGCGTCAGCGCGCGGATGAGCTCCGGCTGAATCGGCCCGCCCTCGCGGCAGCTGCTCGCAAGCCGGTCCAGCGCTGAGGCTTGGCCGGGCGCATTGACGCTTCCGGCGAAGCTGGGATTGCCAATGCCCAGGAATGGCCGCGGCGCCGGCTTCGCCTCCGCGCGGGCCTGGCGCAGATCGAGGAAAGCGCGCGGCGAGGGTACCTCGCTCACGGCCATGCGGCGAATAAGCCAAGCCGCGCCGGCGTAGGAGCCCTGCGCCGAGGGCGATGTCACCAGGAGACCCAGCGGCAGGCTCGCGAGCGCGCCCGCGGGCGCCGCGATCAGGTGCTTGACGTCCGCGAGATCCGCCTCCACCGGCCGGATCAGTCTATTATAGAGAGAATTGGAGCCCTTGAGATCGAACTCCGGCAGCTGGCCCAACCGCGGCACGAAGGCCTTGCGCAGGTCGGCGACCGCTTGCGTGAGCTGCGCGTCGGTGAGGTCGACCGGGCGCACGATCAACCGGTTGCGCCGGACCGCCAGCACGAACGCTTTCTCCTGGCCGACCACGAAGGCGAGGAAGGCCTCCTCAGGCCCCAGCATCTTCTGCACCGCGGCGAGCTTCACGGGCTCGGGCTGGGCAAAACGCGCGTAGGCGGGGAAGGCCTGCATGAGCCGCGCTTGCAGCGCGGCGGCTTTGGCGGCGGCCTCGTCTGCCTGCTTGGCGAGCCCATCCTCGATCAGCTTGCCGCGTTCCTCCAGGGGCTTCGCCTGCTGGGCGGCGAGCTCGAGCCGCGCGCCGTCGCGCGCGCGCTCGGCCTCCTGCAGGTCGCGCACGAGGTCGGCGACCCCAGCATCGCCGGCGGCGAGCCGCACCGCGGCATGCGCCACCGCCTGGTCGGCAAGGCTCGAGCCCGTGTACTGGATCGCCTCGAACATGGCGGTCTCGAGCTCCGGCCGCCGGGCGGCATCCCGAGCGGCGAGCGCGGACGCGGCGGCGAGGAAATAGGCTACATCGTCGGAGGTCACCAGCCGGCGCGCGATCTCGTCGTGGCCCAGGATGTCCGTCGCCGCGCGGAACGCCGCGATGGCGTGCGGGTAGTCCTCGCCCTCGGAATAGAATCGCGCTTGCTCGAGATAAGCCTCGGCCGTAGGCGCGGTCTTGCCGAAGACGCGCTCCGCCACCGCGACGCCTGAGGCCATGTTGCGCTGGGCGAAGTCATAGCGGCCCTGCGCCGCCTCGATCTCGGCGAGCTCCGTCAGCGCCTCTACCTTCCACCACTGCGGCAGACCTCTGGTTTGCGCCAGGTACTGCAGCGTCTCGTTGACGTCCGCCTCGGCGCCGGCGATGTCGCCGGTCTTGAGCAGCGCCTCGCCCTCGATCAGCAGCGCGTGCACGAGCTCCGCCTTGGGACCGATCTTCGGATCGGCGGCGGTTATGTCGGCAAGCGTCTCGGCGCCGGGGTCCACCAGTTGACGGCGGAGCGCCGTGCTTTGCCGGGCGTAGCCGAGCGCGTCCTGATATTTGCCTTGCAGCATGGTGTCGATGGCGAGATAGGCGAAGAGCCGGCCGCGGCCGGACCCTTCGATGCGCTGCACGATCGGCTCGGCGCGGCGGAACAGCGCACCGGCCTCGTCGTGCCGGCCCTGATGGCTTACCGACAGCGCCAGCTCGAGCAGCACCTCGCCCGCGCCCGGCGGGTCGGCGCCGAACACCCGAGTCTGGATCTCCAGCGCCTTGCGGAAATTGTCCTCGGAGGCCGGATAGTTGCGCGTGCCGTTGTAGAGCCGCCCGAGGCGCATGAGCTCGTTGAAGCGCTGGAAGTCGCTGCTGCCGACGCCGGCCTTGGATCCGAGCGAGGCCGCGGTGCGCCCGAGCGCGCTCGCGGCATCCGCCGAGATCACCGTCCGGCCCGCCGCCTGGTCGATCGCCTGGGCGAGGACCGCCAGCATCCCCGGCAAGCCTTCGGCCTGATAGAGCTGGTCGCCCGCGCCCACCATCAGCACCGCTTGGGGCCAGCCGCCGTCCTTGAGCGTGCAGGCGTAGAGCTGCACGGTCTGATCGCCGGCGACGGCTTGGCCGGCATCGCAATTCATGCGCCGCGCGATGCTCGATCCCTCGATGGTGCGTTTCGCGGTCGCCTCGAGCGCCGCCTTGCGCGCGGCGCCCTCGGTCGGAGTCCCCGCGGGCAGGCCATCTCTCCACACCGCGCCCGTCGGGTCCTTGCCGGCACCGCAGAACACGTCGAGCGGTGGGGACATGCCCGGCACCGGCGCAACGCCCGGCCGCGGCGCCGCGTGGCACTCCTCACCGGCGGCGGTCGTGCCCAGCGGTCCGCCGGGCGTCGCGGCCTCCACGGGTGCGGCGCAGAATACAACCGCCCAGAGCGCCGCTCCGGCGAGAACGGAAAGACGAGGAGAGCGGATCGTCATGGCTTGCCTCCCCTAGAGCGACGGCGCGTTCTCGAGCGTCCCGCCAGCGCCTCCACTGGTCCCGCCGCCGAGCCCATTGTTGCTATGTTGGAACAGGTTCGGTACGCCCGTCGGCTTGGAATCGCCGCTGCTGCTGGGCGTGTCCGCGGGCGTGCCGGTATCGGTGTTGGACACCACGGGGACGGTTTGGTCGGCGGGGGTGCCGGTGCCGGTCGTGCTGGTGTCGGTGCTGCCCTGGCCCTGCGAGGTTGAGCCGGTGCCCTGGTTTGGGGGTTGGATCAGCAGGATCACGGGCCCTGGAGTGTTGGAGCCGGTGTTCGGAGGGGGAGTCTGAAGCAGGTTCGCGACCGCACCGTTCCCGCCGCTGTTGCTGATCGACTGCTGCACGGTTCCGCCTCCGCCTCCTCCGCCGCCGCCGGTAACGGTTTGCGTGAACCCGTCGATGATGAAGGGGCCGGGCGTACTCCCAGGGACCAGCGTGACGAAATTCAGGATCGAGTTGGTGCTGCCGGGGTCGCCGTTGATGGTGGTGTTGGTGAGCGTGCCGTCGTGGCCTTCCCAGGTGAAGCCGCCGGTGCCGCTGGCAAGGCTCACCGAGCCCAGGATCTGGCCGAGCGTGACCACAGCGGCGGGGTCGTGCACCGCCTCGAGCGTCAGCGAGCCGGTCGCCTTCGTAAGGCCGTTGACCGTGATGTTGGAGCCGATCAGCGTCAACGTATCATTGAAGGTGAGGGGAGCGGCGGTGATCGCCCCGCTCGCAGTGCTGCCGATGGTGACCGACGTCCCGTCACCGCTCGGGCCACCGGAAAGGCGATCGAGCTCGGTCTGGTCGAGGAAGAACCCAGCGGCGGAGGTGCCGAGCGCGACCGGGATGTTGCTGAAGGGCGCGATGAAACGCGGGCCGGTCCCGATCCAGTCGCCGTTGAGGGTCAGCGAGTCGGCTATCACGATGAATGTATTCACACCCTGGTTTACCGTGCCGAGCGTCACGCCGTTGGTCGTGCCGTCGAAGCTGGTGTTGCCCGCGAGATCGACGGTGCCGATGGTGAGCCCGCCCGAGAAAGTGAACGGCCCGGCGAAGGTGTTGGTGCCGGTGTTCTGGAAATTCGGATCGCCGAGATTGCCGCCGCCCAGCAGCGATATCGAGACAGGGCTGGTCCCGGTCACCAGCCCGCCCGCGTCGAGGGGTCCTGTCACCGTCACGGATCCCGCAGTCTTGCTCGAGAGATCGAGAGTACCAAGTCCGAGATTGATCTCGCCGCTAAAGTTGTCTGAACCAGTGCCGAGCAGGACGAGCGCCCCCCCGGCGCCAGTGCCCCCGGAGGAATAGCCACCGGAGCTGATGAGAGCGAACCCGCCGGCGCCTACACTGAGGCTGCCCGCGCCTGCATTGAGCACGATCGACCCGCCGGCGCCGCCTGCCGCGGTGGAACCAATCCCCGTTGGTCCTCCGCCGGCACTAAAGATCAAGCCGGCGACGCTGATGCCGTTTCCAAATATGGAGATGGCTCCGCCATTTGCGTTGCTGCCCAGAGCCGAATACCCGCCGACGCTGTCGATCGATTGCCCACTATTGCCAGCGCCGATGGCGACGGGGCCGCTCAGTGCCGTCACCGTGACGGGCGCGCCGAGACCGCCGGCGCCGGTCGAGCCCGCCGTCGTGGAGCGGCCGCCGAAACTGTAGATGCCGCCGGAGAAGGTGACGGTCTGTGCCTCCGCGATGATCGTGCCGGCGGCTCCGCCGGGGCCGGTGGCGCCCAATCGCGAATCACCACCCTCGGCGGTGATGGATGCATTGAAGAGCCCACCCTTGCCGACTTGAATGAAGCCGCCGAGCGCGGTGAGCGAGACCGCGCCGCCAGCGCCGCCGGCCGCTGTCGGACTCGCGCCGATGGCGGCGCCGCCGAAGGCCTGGATGGCGCCGCTGAGCGTGATGGTCGAGCCCGTGATGGCAACGCCGCCTCCACTGCCGCCGCCGCTCACGCCGCCGTCGCCGCCATGGCTGTCGACGGAGACGCCGGCGGTTTGGCCGACCGAGATGCCACCAGCGCTCGCCGTGAGCACGACGGGTCCTCCGTTGCCGCCCATGCCACCGATTCCGGTGCTCAAGACGGCGCCGCCGAACGCCTTGAGCTCGCCGGAAAGCATTATGGTAGAGCCAAAGAGCGAGACGGGGGCCGCGTTCCCGCCAGATCCGCCGAAGGCAGGACCGCCATCGCTGCTGATCGAGACGCCAGTGGTGGTGCCGACGGAGAGGTTCCCGGAATTAGCATTGAGCGTGATCGCGCCGGCGTTGCCTCCGTTCGCGGTCGATCCGCTCGCCGCCGGACGACCGCCGAAGCTGTAGACGCCCGAAGCGATGCTGATGCCATAGCCGAATATCGAGATGGCGCCGCCAGCGCCGTTGGTGCCCAGCGGCGAGAAGCCACCGGCGCTGTTGATGGACTGCTTATAGGTGCCGTTCGATGCGCCGATCACCACCGGTCCGTACGCGAACACCGAGATCGCGCCGCCAGAGCCCGCGGCGGCGGAAGAGGCGGTACCCGCGGTGTGGAAGCCGCCGAAGCTGTAGATGCCGCCGGAGAAGGTGACGCCGGTATACGCGTAAGCGGTGATCGCGCCGCCCGCGCCGCCGGCGCCCAGCTTCGAGTAGCCGCCGTTGGTCAAAATCGATTGAAGCAAGGCGCCGCCCTTGCCGACGCTGATGAAGCCGCCGAGCGCGGTGAGCGAGACCGCGCCGCCGGCGCCCGCGGCCCCCGTCGAGCCCGCTCCGACCGAGTTGCCGCCGAAGCTGAAGGCGCCGCCGCCAAGGACGATATTCGTCGCCGCCTGCGCGTCGATCGAGCCGCCCTGCCCGGCTGCCCCGAGCTGCGAATTGCCGCCCTCGGTCCGGATCGACACGCTGGAGCTGTCGGTACCGACCGACATCGCGCCCACGGTCGCCGTGAGTGAGACTGCGCCGCCGGCACCGCCGGCCGCCGCCGGGCTCGTACCCGTGGCGGCCCCGCCGAAGGCGTGGATGGCACCGTCGAGCGTGATGGTCGAGCCGGCGATGGTGACGCCGCCACCACTGCCGCCGCCGCTCACGCCGTCGCCGCCGTGGCTGTCGACCGAGACGCCGGAGGTGGCGCCGAGGCTCACCGGACCCCCTGGATCCAGCACGATCGCCCCGCCATTGCCGCCGCTGCCGCTGGCGCCGCCGGCGCCCCCATGGCTCGCGATGCCGCCGCCCAGATTGATCTGGCCGGCGATGACCGTGATGCTGCCGCCGTTTCCAGCGGCGCCGGTGCCGATCGTGAGATCGCCGCCCGCGCTGTTGATCGCCAAGGTGCCAGCGCCCGGCGTGATCGATACCGTGCCGCCCGCGCGGATGGTCACCGAGCCGCCGGCGGCATAGAACGAGAAGTCGAAGTCGGGATTCCCCGATGTGTTGATCGCACCGGTCATCGTCACGTTGCCCGACACGCCGACGCTCGCCTCCGCAGCGACCGGATCGAAGTTGCCAGCGCCTAGCAGGGGCACGCCCGATGATCCGTTCCAGCCCGCGATCAGATTGACGTTGCTGTGAGTGGTGATCGAGCCGCCGATGACGAGCGAGCCCGCGCTCGCCAGGCTCAAGGTGCCGTCGGGCGGGCCGCCCGGGCTTATCGAGCCGTTGACGACCAGCGGTTTGGTGCTGTCCGTCGCGAGCACGCTCACGTCACTGACGAAGAGATCGCGGTTGATGCTGCCGAGGAGGATGCCGGCGAGACCGGTCTGGCCGCTGTCGAAGAAGTCCGCGGCCTCGATGATCAGGTGGTCGTGCACGACGGAGTTCTCTTGTATTCCGTGGCCGAGCAGGACGTTCCCAGTCACGTCGAGCGTGCCTCCGGTGCGCAGGTCGATGTTACCGGTGGTGAAGACGAACGCCGCGTTGGCCGTGGAGCCCAGCGGCGTAAAGGCCGCGTCGCCGTGGCCGATCTGCACATAGCTGCCGCCGCTTCCATCGAGGGTTGCGCCCGCCAAAGCGGAAATTGAGATGTTGCCACTGAGGGTCGGAGAGCTGAATTCGGTGGCGCCGATAGTGCCGACGACGAGCGCGCCTTCGCCGCCCTGGCCGATCTGAGCATAGGCAGCGTGGAGATGGTCGAGGCCGCTGGCGCTGCCGCTGGTCAGCACGATCGAGCCCAGCGCGGTCACGGTGATATCGCCGATCGCCGTCACGGTCCCGCCGGTGCGATCCGTGCTCGCGGCGAAGCCCGCGCCGAGCTGGCCGATCTGGACATAGCCCGCGTCGAATGTTCCGCCGGACGAGCCTGAGACGGTGCCGGCGTGCATCAGGATGTTGCCGGTGGCGCCGACGGTGATAGCGCCTGAGACCACGCTGTTGCCGGTGAGCGTGGCGCCGTTGAGCCCGTCGGCACCGCCGCTGCCGATCTGCGCATAGTTGCTGGCGCCGTTCGAGATCTCGGTGGCGTTCGAGCCGCCGGTGAGGCTGATGTTGCCGATCGAGGTGTTGCCCACATGGACCGTGATGTCGCCGAGGTCCTGCACGGTGCCGGTGGTGGGCGCGGCGCCGGCGCCGCCGTTGCCGATCTGCGCGAAGGCGCCGCCGCAGAAAGCTAGAGCGGCGCCGCACGACGTGACCGAGGTGGTGCCGTTCCCGAGATCGAGAGGGGTCGTGCCGGTGCCGCCCGTGAGCGCCAGGGTGCTCTGGGCGATCAAGGTCGTGCTCACGCCGACGTTGACGACGATGCTGCCTTGGTTGATCACGTCGGCGAAGGTCGCGAAGGTTCCCGTGACGCCCGGCGGCGTCATCGGACCGCCGTCGCCGATCATCGCGTATGAGAGCGCGCCGGCGCCGCCGGCGAGCGAGAGCGTGCCCGCGAGCGCGGTGGTGCCGACGCCCACGGTTATATTGCCGGTGTTGACGATCGCGACGTGCGTGCCGCTCGTGCCGCCCTGGCCGCCGAGCGGGCCCGTACCGCCATCGCCGATCTGCGCGTAGGAATCGCCAGCGGCGCCGCCCTGCATGATGATCGCGCTGGCGGCGCCCACGGAGACATTGCCGGTGTTCTCCAGCACGGAGCCGTTCGACAGCGTGGCGCTCCCGAAGAACTCGCTGCCGCCGTTGCCGATCAGCACGTAGGCATTGGAGCTGGTGCCGGTGCCGCCGGTCATGCCGAGCGTGCCGCCAACGCTGAGGCTGATGCTGCCGCTGTTGGTGAAGCTGCCGGCCGGCGTGCCGTAGGTCCCGGCTCTCTTGCCCTGCTTGGCGCCGCCTTGGCCGATCTGGACGTAGTCGTCCTCGCCACTGCCGCCGGTGAGCGTCGCGTTGCCGCCGACGAAGACAGTGATGGGGCCGTCGGGCCCGGCGCTGCCGCCCAGGCCGCGGAAGCTCTTGGCACCGCCGTGGCCGATCTGGGCGTAGGCGTCCGAGGCGAGCGAGCCGCCCTGCATCTGGAGGCTGCTGCTGGCGGTGACGTCGATCGCACCGGAGACCGTGACGTTGCCGGTGAAGTGCGCGAACGCGTACCCACCACCATGGCCGATCTGCGCGAAGGCATCGTCGCCGGTCCCGCCCCTCAACACGAGCGAGGCACCGGTAATGGCGGTGATGCCGCCGGAAACGGTGACGCCGCCGGTGACCGTGGCAGTTTGCAGCGCGCCCTCCCCGCCGTTCCCGATCTGGGCGTAGTCGACAAAACCGCCGCCGCCGAGCAACGAAATATTCGTGCCCGCGGTGACCGCGATCGAGCCGCCGATCGTGAGCGTTCCGGTGATGGCATCGTTGCGCCCGACGCCGTAGCCGCCGTTGCCGATCTGCGCGAAGGCACCGGTGCCGGTTCCGGTGCCGCCTTGCAGCAGGACCGAGCCGCCGGCGTTGACGTTGACATTGCCGGAGAGTGTGGGGCTGGCGGTGAGGGTCAAATTGGCAAACGCGTTGTATCCGCCGTTACCGATCTGGGCGAAGGCGGCCGGCGCCGTGCCGGCGAGAACGCTCACATTGCCGAGCGCGGTGACCAGTACGCTGCCGGTCGTGCTGACGAGAGTGCCGCCGATCGCGGGATTGAACCCCAGCTGCGCGGAGGCGCCGGCGGACGAGCCGCCCTGCAGCGTCACGCTGTTCGCCAGCACGGTGAGCGTCCCACTCGCGACGCCGACGGCCACGGGGGCCGTTGCGGAAACCGAGTTGATGAAGACGCTGCCGTTGTTGAGGCCGAAATCTGTTCCGCCGGCGAGCCCCGCCGGGCTGAAGGTGCCGGTCGTCGAGGCAGCGGTGGTGTCGCCAGGTTGGAACACGCTACCAGCGGAGCCAGAGGTTCCAGAGCCGGTATGCCAGCCCGCGACAAGATTGATGTTGCCGGCGCCCCTGTTCTCTATGCTCGCATTGACGAAGATGCTGCCGACCGCGAGCAGGCTAAGGTTGTTCGGGCTCGAATAGACCAGCGTGTTTCCAGTCGACTGATCGACGGTGATCGACCCGGTCGCCGTACCCGCGACGAACCCTGTCTCGACGATGACCGCCCCGCTGCCCAGGGCCGAGCTGATCGCGCCGGGATTGATGTCGCCCGCGGCGGTGCCGATCGTCGCGTCCGCGGGATCGAGGAGCCAGCTGCCCGACGTGCCCTTGGCGGCGGAGGTGTTCACCTTGGCGGTCGATTGCACCGCGAGGCGCTGCTTGCTCGAGGTCTCCACAGATCCGCCGTTGCCGCCGGTGGCGCCGCCCGTGGCGGTGACTGTGCCGCCGAAG
>DATMMM010000480.1:0-3020 GCA_035569735.1 Allostellaceae bacterium
GCGTCCTCTCGGCGGGCCAGCGCCGGCGCCTGGCGCTGGCCCGGCTGTTGGCGAGCCCGGCGCCGCTCTGGCTGCTGGACGAGCCCAGCACCGGTCTCGACGAGGCCTCGATGCTCGATCTGCTGGCCGCCATCGCCGAGCATCGCGCGGGCGGCGGGCTGGTCGCGATCGCGACGCACCTGCCGCTGCCGCTTCCGACCGCGGGCACGCTCTCGCTGGGCGATTTCGCGCCCCGCCGGAGCGCCGCGTGACGGCGTTCCTGGCTCTGGTCGCGCGAGACCTGCGACTGGCGCTGCGGCAGGGCAGCGACGCCGCGCTGGTGGTGGCGTTCTTCGTGCTGGCGGTGGTGCTGTTCCCGTTCGGCGTCGGGCCGGAGCCTCAACTGCTCGCGCGCATCGCCGCCGGCGTGGTCTGGGTGACGGCGCTGCTGGCGGCGCTGCTCTCGCTCGACCGGCTGTTCCAGCAGGATTACGAGGACGGCAGCCTCGAGGTGATCGCGCTGGCGCCGCTGCCGCTGGAGGCAGCGGTGCTGGCGAAATGCCTCGCGCATTGGCTCACCACGGGCTTGCCGCTGGTCGCGGTGGCGCCGGCGCTCGCGGGTTTGCTGCAGTTGGAGGCGCCCGGATACCTGCCGCTGGTGCTCGCGATGGCGCTGGGCACCCCGAGCCTCAGCCTTGTGGGCGCCGTGGGCGCCGCGCTGTCGCTGGGCGCGCGCCGGGCGGGCGTGCTGCTGTCGCTCCTGGTGCTGCCGCTTTACATACCCGTGCTGATCTTCGGGGTGGCCGCGGTCGAGCAGGCGGTTGCCGGCTTCGCCATCCGGCCCTATCTCCTGATCTTGACGGCCTTTCTCCTGGCGGCCTTGCCTCTGGCGCCCTGGGCCGCGGCCGCCGCACTCCGCCCGGCGCTCGAGTAGGCCCGTCACCTCCCGGTGAGGCGGCCTGACATCGGGCGCCCATTTGCGCTAGAAGGCTCCGATGCAGCGGTTCGCCAATCCCGGCCGGTTCATGCGCCTCTCGGGCAGGATCATGCCCTGGTGCGGCGCGGGCGCGACGATTTGCCTCGCGGTCGGATTCTACCTCGCGCTTTTCGTGGCGCCACCCGATTATCAGCAGGGCGAGGCCGTGCGGATCATGTTCGTGCACGTGCCGGCGGCGTGGATGGCGAGCTTCGTCTACGCCTTCATCGCGCTCGCGAGCGCGGTCGCACTGATCTGGCGCCACCCGCTCGCCGATATCGCGGCACAAGCCGCGGCGCCGCTGGGCGCGGGGTTTACGCTCCTTTGCCTCGTCACCGGCTCGCTCTGGGGCGAGCCCATGTGGGGGACGTGGTGGGTGTGGGACGCGCGCCTCACCTCGGTCCTGGTGCTGTTCTTCCTCTATATCGGCTACATCGCACTGGTGAACGGCTTCGACGATCCCACGCGCGGCGCGCGGGCGGGCGCGGTGCTGGCGCTGGTGGGCGTGGTCAATCTGCCGATCATCAAGTTCTCCGTCGACTGGTGGAACACGCTGCATCAGCCCGCGAGCGTGTTCCGCCTGGGCGGGCCCACCATCGATCGATCGATGCTGCTGCCGCTCCTGATCATGGCGGTGGCCTTCATGCTCTATTTCGCGGCGCTGCTGATGCTCCGGATGCGCACCGCCATCCTGGCGAGCCGCGTGCGCGCGGCACGGTTGGGCGAGGTCGAGCCGATGCCGGCGCCGAGCGGCCGCGCTCACGTCGCGGGATCGGTCGGCTGATGGACGCGCTCCATCGGTTCCTGGAGTTGGGCGGTTACGCCCGCTTCGTCTGGCCCGCCTACGGCCTCGCGGTCGTCGTGCTCGCGGGCATGGCGCTGCAATCCTATCGGGCGTGGCGGCGGCAGCATCGGCTGTGGTCGGCGCTCGAGACAATGCAGCCGCAGAGGCGTCGCTGATAACGAGTTTCGATGACCCGCAAACGCAAGCGTCTCCTGGTGGTCTTGCTCGGGCTCGGCATGCTCGGCATCGCGAGCGCGCTGGTGCTCTTCGCGTTCAATGACAATCTGGTCTTTTTCATGAGCCCCAGCGATCTCGCTTCGAAAGGCGCGCCCGAGACTCGGCGGCTCCGGCTCGGCGGTTTGGTCGAGACCGGCAGCGTCGCGCGCGAGACGGACGGCCGCACCATCGATTTCCGGATCACCGATGGCAACAGCGCGGTGCCGGTGGTGTTCAGCGGCGTGCTGCCGGATCTCTTTCGCGAAGGCCAGGGCGTCGTGGTCGAAGGCGCGGTCGGCAGGAACGGGGTCTTCAAGGCCGATACCGTGCTGGCCAAGCACGACGAGCGCTACATGCCGCCGGAGGTCGCGGACGCACTCAAGAAAGCGGGCCACTGGCAGGGCGAGCATCCCTCGGCCGACGCCGCGCAGGCTAAGCCATGATCGCCGAGCTCGGTCATTTCGCGCTGGCCTTGGCGCTGGTGCTGGCGATCGTGCAATCGGTGGTGCCGCTCTACGGCGCCTCGCGCGGCGATCCCGCGCTGATGGCGCTCGCCGGCAGCACCGCGATCGGGCAGTTCGCGCTGGTGGCGCTGGCCTTCGTGGCGCTCGCCCATGCCTATGTCACCTCGGATTTCTCGCTGGCGACCGTGGCGGAGAACAGCCACTCCACCAAGCCGCTCCTCTACAAGATCACCGGCGTGTGGTCGAACCACGAAGGCTCGATGGTCCTCTGGGTGCTGATCCTGACGCTGTTCGGCGCGGCGGTGGCGTGGTTCGGTACCGGCTTGCCGCCGGACCTGCGGGCGCGCGTGCTCGCGGTCCAGGGCATGATCGGCGCCGGCTTCTTCGCCTTCATCCTCTTCACATCGAACCCGTTCCTGCGCCTGGCGCCGGCGCCGCTCGACGGCCGGGGCATGAACCCGATCCTGCAGGACCTGGGTCTCGCGATCCATCCGCCGTTCCTCTATCTCGGCTACGTCGGCTTCTCCGTGTCGTTCTCCTTCGCGGTGGCGGCGCTGATCGAGGGCCGGGTCGATGCGACGTGGGCGCGGTGGGTCAGGCC
>DATMMM010000481.1:0-5216 GCA_035569735.1 Allostellaceae bacterium
GGTCGCAATCCAGGCGGACGTCGCCAAGGAGGCCGAGGTCGAGCGGCTCTTCGCGGAGGCGGCGCGGGCGCTGGGCCCGCTCTGGGGCCTGGTCAACAATGCCGGCATCGTCGGGCGCGCGAGCCGGCTCGACCAGGCCGAGGCGGCGACGCTCGAGGCGGTGTTCGACTTGAACGTGCTCGGCGCTTTCCTCTGCGCCCGTGCTGCCGTGCGGCGGCTCTCCACGGCTCATGGTGGCAAGGGCGGCGTCATCGTGAACGTCTCCTCGGCTGCGGCGAGCCTCGGCAGCCCCAACGACTTCATCTGGTATGCCGCCTCCAAGGCCGCCATCGACACGCTGACCATCGGGCTCGCCCGCGAGGTCGCGCGCGAGGGCGTACGCGTCAATGCCGTGGCCCCCGGCCTGGTCGACACCGAGATCCACGACAGCACCGGCATTGCCAACCGCGTCGCCGCCATGAGCCCAAACATTCCGCTGGGCCGCGCGGGTACGCCCGAGGAGATCGCGGAGACCATCCTGTTCCTGTTGTCGGATGCCGCCTCCTATGTCACCGGCGCGGTGTTGCGCGTCGCCGGCGGGCGATAGCTCTCGCCCCTCATCCTCCAATCACCTCTCCAGCAATGTCGTTTTGCACGCGCCGCCGATTTTCGCTATGAGAGGCGCGCCGATGTCGTCACCGCCCACTGCCGCACCTTCGCGCAAGCCCCAGAAGGACTCCGCTTCGGACGGCCCGCTCGCGCTCTATCGGGCGCGCCGGGCTGCGGGCGTGCTGCTGCCCGATCCCGCTCAGCAGCTGGCGGTCGAGAAGCTGCAGAGCCTGTGGCGCGCGCTTGCGAGCTACACGCCCAACAACGGTGCCCACGGATGGCGCGCGCGGCTGGGGCTCGCGCCCGCCGCGGATCCGCCGCCGGTCGGCCTTTACATCTACGGCAGCGTCGGCCGCGGCAAGACCATGGTCATGGACATGTTCTTCGAGGCGGCGACCTTGGAGCTGAAGCGGCGCGTGCATTTCTACGCCTTCATGCTGGAGGTGCACGAGCTCATCCACAAGCGCCGCCGCGAGAAGGGCGATCCGATCGTGCCGGTCGCCAAGCAGATCGCGTCCGAGGCCACCCTGCTCTGCTTCGACGAATTCGACGTGACCGACATCGCCGACGCCATGATCCTGAGCCGTCTCTTCGAGGCGCTTTTTACCGAGGGCGTGGTGGTGGTGGCGACTTCGAACCGCCCGCCCGACGATCTCTACAAGGACGGCCTGCAGCGCGAGCGTTTCCTGCCCTTCATCGCGCTCCTGAAACAGAAGCTCGACATGCTCGAGCTCGACGCAATCCGCGACTATCGCCTGGCCCGGCTGCTCGGCCGGCAAGTCTACTTCACGCCGGCGGACGATATGGCCTACCGGGCGCTGGAGCGCGCCTTCGCCGATCTCACCGACAACGCCTCGGCGCGGAGCGCCACGCTCTTGGTGCAGAACCGCTTCGTCGTGGTGCCGCGCGCCGCCAAAGAGGTCGCCTGGCTCACCTTCGACCAGCTCTGCGGCCAGCCGCTGGGAGCCGTCGACTACCTGGCGCTCTGCCGCCGGTTTCACACCATCGTGCTCGAGGGCATTCCCAGGCTCGGGCGCGAGCGGCGCGACGCCGCCAAGCGTTTCAACATTTTCATCGACACCCTTTACGAGGCGCACGGAAATTTGATCGCCTCGGCCGATGCGCCGCCGCAAGAGCTCTACCCCGAAGGTGACGGCAGCTTCGAGTTTCAGCGCACGGTCTCGCGCTTGGTCGAGATGCAGAGCGCCGATTACATCGCCGCGCGCCGGGATTAGCCTCCGGCTCTTGCCGCGCTCCTGAAATCGCGCTAAGACGCGGCCGCATATTTCCGCAGCTTTCCGAGAGGACACGCGCATGGCACGCAACAAGATCGCGTTGGTGGGCGCCGGGCAGATCGGTGGAACGCTGGCTCTCCTCGCGGGACTGAAGCATCTCGGCGATATCGTGCTGTTCGACATCGTCGAGGGCGTGCCGCAGGGGAAAGCGCTCGATCTCGCGCAGGCCTCGCCGGTCGAGGGCTTCGATGCCCGCATTGTCGGCACCGGCGACTACGCCGCGCTTGCCGGCTCGGATATCGTGATCGTCACCGCCGGCGTCGCGCGCAAGCCTGGCATGAGCCGCGACGACCTCATCGGCATCAACGCCAAGGTGATCAACACCGTCGGCGCCGCGATCAGGCAGCATTGCCCGAACGCCTTCGTCATCACGATCACCAATCCGCTCGACGTGATGGTGTGGGTAATGCGCGAGGCCTCGGGCTTGCCGCACAACCGCGTGGTCGGCATGGCAGGCGTGCTCGACAGCGCGCGCTTCCGTTATTTCCTCGCCGACGAGTTCAAGGTGTCCGTCCAGGATGTCACCGCCTTCGTGCTGGGCGGCCACGGCGACAGCATGGTGCCGCTCATCCGCTACTCGACCGTGGCGGGGATACCGCTCCCCGACCTCGTCAAGATGGGCTGGACCACCCAGGAGCGCATCGACGAGATCGTGCAGCGCACCCGCGACGGCGGCGGCGAGATCGTGAGCCTGCTCAAGACCGGCTCGGCCTTCTATGCGCCCGCCGTCTCGGCGGTCGCCATGGCGGAGTCCTATCTGCTCGACAAGCGGCGGGTGCTGCCCTGCGCGGCTTGGCTCACAGGCCAATATGGCGTCAAGGACCTCTACGTCGGCGTCCCCGTGGTGATCGGCGCCAAGGGCGTCGAGCGCATCGTCGAGATCGCGCTCAACGCCGACGAGAAGGCCGCCTTCGACAAATCGGTTGCGGCCGTGAGGGGCCTGGTCGATGTCACGCGCAAACTCCTGGCGGAAGCGCCCAAGAATTAGGCATTGCGCCGCCTGCATGGCCTCCAGGCCTTCGAGTTATGCCGGCGAAAGGCCGTTGCTGGAGTTGAGTTTCGAGGGCGCTCGGGCGCGGGCCGGCGCCGGTAGGCGGGCCCCGACTATAGTTTCGTAACGATTCATCCCCATTTTCTGAGTATTAGACGCGAGCCGGCAGGGGGATGACGAATTGCCCGCTCGGCCGCGCGGTAGGAAATCAGACATGTCCGAGATCGATCCCAACACCTTCCTCACCGGCAATAACGCGGCCTTCATCGCCGAGCTCTACGCGCGCTATCTCGAGAACCCCTCCGAAGTCGACGAGAGCTGGCGGCGGTTCTTCAGCGAGCTCTCGGACCCGCCTCCCGCGGTCGAGAAGGAGCTTCACGGGCCCGCATGGTCGCGCGAGCGCCATCGCATCATCGGCAATGGCGTCGCCGCTGGCGCCAACGGCCATGCCGCCGCGGCGGCGACGTCCGAAGCCGGCACCGCGGACCTCGACGCGATCCGCCGCGCCGCCATCGACTCGATCCGGGCGCTGCAGCTTATCCGGTCCTATCGCGTCCGTGGGCACTTGGAGGCGAACCTAGATCCGCTCGGGCTCAAGAAGATCGAGCCGCATCCGGAGCTGCATCCCGCCACTTACGGCTTCACCGAGGCGGATTACGACCGGCCCATCATCGTCGCCAACGTGCCGGGGCTCGACCGCCCGACACTCCGCGAGATCCTCGCGCACATGCGCGCGACCTATTGCGGCACCATCGGCGTCGAGTTCATGCACATCCAGGATCCCGACCAGAAGGCCTGGATCCTGGAGCGCATCGAGACCGAGCGCAATCGCACGGAATTCACCCTCGAGGGCAAGCGCGCGATCCTGAACCGCCTCACGGTTGCCGAGATCTTCGAGCGCTTCCTGGACAAGCGCTACACCGGGACCAAGCGGTTCGGTCTCGATGGCGCCGAGGCGCTGATCCCCGCGCTGGAACAGGTACTGAAACGCGGCGGCCA
Organism: Allostellaceae bacterium; assembly: GCA_035569735.1. GTDB lineage: Bacteria > Pseudomonadota > Alphaproteobacteria > ATCC43930 > CGMCC-115725 > DASZHJ01. Next base: position 3,874 of record DATMMM010000481.1, read on the forward strand.
GCTCGGCATGAAGGAGCTGATCATCGGCATGCCGCATCGCGGCCGGCTCAATGTGCTGACCAATGTGATGCTGAAGCCCTATGCCGCGCTATTCTCGGAATTCCAGGGCCACGCCGCCAATCCCGAGGACGTGCAGGGCTCCGGCGACGTGAAGTATCACCTGGGCACCTCGACCGATCGCGACTTCGACGGCAACGTCGTGCACATGTCTCTGACCGCCAACCCCTCGCATCTGGAGGCGGTCAACCCCGTCGTGCTCGGCAAGGTGCGCGCCAAGCAGCGCCAGCGCGGCGACGCCACGCGCGACCAGGTCGTGGGGCTACTCATGCACGGCGACGCCGCGTTTGCAGGTCAGGGCCTGGTGCCGGAATCCCTGGCGCTCTCCGAGCTCAAGGGCTATCGCACCGGCGGCACTGTCCACTTCATCGTCAACAACCAGATCGGCTTCACCACGAACCCTTCCGCCTCGCGCTCGGGGCCCTACCCGTCGGACGTCGCCAAGGGCGTGCAGGCGCCGATCTTCCACGTGAATGGCGATGACGCCGAAGCCGTGGTGCACGTGGCGCGCATCGCGACCGAGTTCCGCGCGCGCTTCAAGACGGACGTGGTGGTCGACCTGTTCTGCTATCGCAGGCATGGCCACAACGAGGCTGACGAGCCCGCCTTCACCCAGCCGCTGATGTACCGCGCCATCGCGAACCATCCGACCACCCGCGAGATCTATGCCAAGCGGCTGGTCGAGGAAGGCCTGGTGAAACCGGAAGACGTCGAGGCCATGGCGGCGGAGTTCCAAGCCGAGCTCGAGCGACAATTTGATGCCGCCAAGAGCTACCGCCCCAACAAGGCGGACTGGCTCGAGGGCGCCTGGACCGGGCTCGAGGTCGCCTCGGGCGACGATCGCCGCGGCAGCACGGCGGTGCCGCTGGAATCCCTCAAGACCGTGGGCCAGGCGCTCTGTCGTGTGCCCCAGGGCTTCAACCTCAACCGCAAGCTCGTGCGGCTCCTGGAGCAGAAGCGGCAGGCGATCGAGACCGGCGAGGGCATCGACTGGTCGACCGCCGAGGCGCTGGCCTTCGGCACGACCTGCCTCGAGGGCACTTTCGTGCGACTCTCGGGCCAGGACTCCGTGCGCGGCACCTTCTCCCAGCGCCACGCTGCACTCGTGGATCAGGAGACCGAGGAGCGGTGGGTCCCGATCAACGGTATCGCGCCCGGCCAGGCGCAGTTCGAGGTGGTGGACAGCCCGCTCTCGGAGGCGGCAGTGCTGGGCTTCGAGTACGGCTACAGCCTTGCCGAGCCGCGCGCGCTCATCCTTTGGGAGGCGCAGTTCGGCGATTTCGCCA
>DATMMM010000482.1:0-3894 GCA_035569735.1 Allostellaceae bacterium
CGCCTTCGCCTTCTACCGCCTGGCGCGCCGGGGCTCCGGCGCCGAACTCGCCCGCGCGCTGCTGCGGCTCTTGCCCGCGGACGATCCAGTGGCGGCGCTCGACCATGAGCGCCTCGAGGCGCTGAAGCGCGAGCGCGCCGCCGCGGCGGCGGATTTCTTCCGCGCGAACGCGCCGCAGTGGGACAAGATCCGCTCGCTCTATGTGGCGGAGCGCGAGGTCGAGGCGGCGCTCGTCGCGTTGTTGCCGGCGGAGGGCATTGGCGATTTCCTCGACGTCGGCACCGGCACCGGCCGCATGCTCGAGCTGTTCGGTCCGCGGGTCGAGCACGCCGTCGGGGTCGATCTCTCCCGCGAGATGCTCGCGGTGGCGCGCGTCAACCTGGAGCGCGCGGGCTTGCGCAACTGCTCGCTGCGACAGGGCGACATGTATCAGCTGCCGCTGCCGAGCGAGAGCTTCGAGGCGGCCGTTTTCCATCAGGTGCTGCATTACGCGGAGGATCCGCGCCGCGCGCTCAACGAAGCCGCGCGCGTGCTGAAGCCCGGCGGCCGGCTCGCGATCGTCGATTTCGCGCCGCACGAGGTCGAGGCGCTCCGGGCCGAGCAGGCGCACCGGCGCCTGGGCTTCGCGGACGAGGACGTCGTGCAGTGGTGCGCGGAGGCGGGATTCGATCCGGGTCCGATCGCGCACCTGCCGGGCAATCCGCTGACGGTGACGCTCTGGTCCGCGCGGCGGCGCCTCGCCGTGCCGCAGCGACGCCGAGCCGTCGGCGCCGCGGGCGAGCTCAGCGAGCGAGTCTCGACATGAGCGGGCACGGCAGGCGCGAGGCGCTGCTTGGCGCCGATCCCATGTGGCTCGAAGGCGCCCAGCGCCCGCTGGTCTCCTTCGAATTCTTTCCGCCCAAGACCCCCGAGATGGAGGCGAAGCTCTGGCAGGCCGTGAAGCGGCTGGAGCCGCTGGCCCCGCGCTTCGTTTCGGTGACCTATGGCGCCGGCGGCTCGACCCGTGAGCGCACCCACGCGACCGTCGTGCGCATCCGCCGCGAGACGCGGCTCGAGCCTGCCGCGCACCTCACCTGCGTCGGTGCCACGCGGGAGGAGATCGACGCGGTCGCCGAGCATTATTGGGAAGCCGGCATCCGCCACGTGGTGGCGCTCCGCGGCGACCCTCCGTTGGACCGCGGCCGCTATACCCCGCATCCCGGCGGCTACGCCCATGCCTCGGATCTGGTCGCTGGCTTGAAGCGCGTGGCGGATTTCGAGGTGACCGTAGCGGCTTTCCCGGAGGTACATCCCGAGGCCTTGAGCGCGGAGGCCGACCTCGACACTCTCAAGCGCAAGATCGACGCTGGCGCCGCGCGCGCGATCACGCAATTCTTCTTCGACACCGAGGTCTATCTGCGCTTCGTCGAGCGCGCCCGCGCCCGCGGCATCACGGTGCCGATCGTGCCGGGCATCCTGCCGGTCACGAACGTGGCGCAGACGCGGAAGTTCGCGGCGCAATGCGGCGCCACGCTGCCGGCCTGGATGAGCGGACTCTTCGAGGGGCTGGACGACGACCCCGAGACTCGGCGTCTGGTGGCGGCATCGATCGCCATCGAGCAGTGCCGCCTGCTGCAGGCCGAGGGCGTGTGCGAGTTCCATTTCTATACGCTGAACCGCGCCGACCTCGCGGTCGCGATCTGTCACATGCTGGGCGTGCGGGCGCGAATGCCCGCGCCAGCCGGCGCAAACGGGGACTAGGGCAGGGGGCACGTGGCACATCTTCTCGATTATCTGAAAGACCGCGTCCTTCTCTGCGACGGCGCGATGGGGACCGAGATCCAGGCGCGCGCGCTCCATGTCGATCGCGATTTCTGGGGCCATGAGAACTGCTCGGAGATCCTGAACGAGAGCCGGCCGGACCTGGTGCGCGAGATCTATCGCGGCTATTTTCGCGCGGGCTCGGACGCGATCCAGACCAACACCTTCGGCGGCTCGCCCGTGACGCTCGGCGAGTTCGGGCTGCAGGACCGCGCCTTCGATCTCAACAAGCGCGCCGTCGAGCTCGCACTCGAGGTGCGCGAGGAATTCGCCGGCGACGGCCGCACGCGCTTCATCATCGGCTCGGTCGGGCCGGGGACGCGGCTGCCGACGCTCGGTCATGTCGATTACCAGACCCTTGAGGACGCGCTCGCGATCCAGGCGGCGGGGTTGATCGCCGGCGGCGCCGAGGCGATCCTGATCGAGACCTGCCAGGACCCCCTGCAGCTCAAGGCCGCCGTCAACGGCGCCAAGCGCGCGCGCGCCGAAGCCGGCACCGAGACGCCGATCCTCGTGCAGGTGACCGTCGAGACCACCGGCACCTTGCTGGTGGGCGCCGACATCGCGGCGGCCGCGACCGTCGTCGATGCGCTCGCCGTGCCGCTGGTCGGCATCAACTGCGCGACCGGTCCGCAGGAGATGGCCGAGCACGTGAAGTGGCTGGGCGAGAGCTGGCCGGGGCTGATCTCGGTGCAGCCAAACGCGGGTCTGCCCGAGCTCGTCGACGGCAAGGCGCATTATCCGCTCTCGCCGCACGAGCTCGCGCAGTGGCAGGAGCGCTTCATCCTCGAGGACGGCGTCAACCTGATCGGCGGCTGCTGCGGCACCACGCCCGCGCACATCGCCGCCCTCGACCAGGTGCTGAAGCGGCTGGGCAGTGCGGGCAAGCGCCCGACGCCCGTCGAGCGCAAGCGCTACTGGGTGCCCTCGCTCGCCTCGCTCTATCAGCCGGTGGCGCTTCGCCAGGAGAACGCCTACCTCTCGATCGGCGAGCGCTGCAACGCCAACGGCTCCAAGCAGTTCCGCGAGCGCCAGGAGAGAGGCGACTGGGACGGCTGCGTCGAGATGGCGCGCGAGCAGGTTAAGGAGGGCTCCAACGCTCTCGACCTCTGCACCGCTTTCGTCGGCCGCAATGAGATCGCCGACATGACCGAGGCGGTGCGCCGCATGCGCGGCAGCGTAACGGCGCCGCTCGTCCTCGATTCGACGGAGCTCGGCGTGCTCGAGACCGCGCTCAAGCTCTACGGCGGCAAGTCCGTGATCAACTCGATCAATTTCGAGGACGGCGAGACGCCGGCGGAGAAGCGCATGGAGCTCGCCCGCCGCTTCGGCGCCGCGGTGATCGCGCTCACCATCGACGAGCAGGGCATGGCGAAGGAGGCCGAGCACAAAGTCACCCTTGCGAAGCGGCTGCGCGATTTCGCCTGCGGCCGGTTCGGGCTGCCCGAGTCCGATCTCATCATCGATCCGCTGACCTTCACCATCTGCACCGGCAACGACGACGACCGAAAGCTCGGCCTGCACACGCTGGACGCGATCGAGCGCATCTCGGCGGAGCTGCCGGAGTGCCAGCTGGTGCTCGGTCTCTCGAACATCTCCTTCGGCCTCAATCCGCCCGCGCGGCACGTGCTGAACTCGGTGTTCCTGGACCACGCGCTGAAGCGCGGCTTGACCGCCGCCATCGTCCATGTCTCGCGCATCGTGCCCTTCCACAAGATCCCCGAGGCGGAAGCGAGGGTGGCCGAGGATCTGATCTTCGACCGCCGGCGGCCCGGCTACGATCCGCTGCAGGCCTATATCGCGCTGTTCGAGAACCGGCAGGCTGCGAAAGCCGCCAAGAAGGAGCGGCCCGCGGCGGTGGAGGAGCGCCTGAAGCAGCGCATCGTCGACGGCGACCGGCTGGGGCTCGAAGACGACCTCGCGCTCGCCATGAAGTCGCATCCGCCGCTCGACATCATCAACGTCTTCCTGCTCGACGGCATGAAGGTGGTGGGCGAACTCTTCGGCGCGGGCAAGATGCAGCTCCCCTTCGTGCTGCAATCGGCCGAAACGATGAAGCAGGCGGTGGCTTATCTCGAGCCGCACATGGAGCGG
>DATMMM010000483.1:0-4826 GCA_035569735.1 Allostellaceae bacterium
CGTCTGACGAATCGCGGCCTCACCTTGCGTCAGAGATGCTTCGCGTAGGCCTTGTAGGATTTCGGCACTTGCCGGTGCGTGCCGAGGAAGGCGTGCTTCGACATATCCGGCGAATAGCGGCTCGCCGCCGGATGGCGGCCCAGCGCCTCGGCGACGGCGCGGATGTGATGCGGTCCGGCGCCGCAGCAAACGCCGAGGTACCGGATGCCGAGTCCGTAGGCCTCTTTCGCGAACTCGCCGAGCTCGTAGCGGTTGCAGGTGAAGGGGTCGAGCGCGGTCGGAAACGGACGCTCGCCGGGGATGCAATCGCAGTCGGCGTCCTGCAGCGACTGGAAGGTCGGCTGCTTCTTGCTGGTGCGGTAGGGCACGGGCAGCGCCGCCACCTCGCATGTCACGGCACGCCGGATCTTCCTCAAGAGCGGCATCATGGTGCGGGGGCCGCGGATGCAATTGAGGCCGACCACGTCGGCACCGGCGCCCTCCAGGTGCTTCATCGCCTCGACCACCGGAAGTCCCTCGCGGGTGACATCGTCACGGTGGATCGCGAGCGTCACCACCGCCGTCTTCTTGGCCCGCTTGATCGCCTCGAGGGCGAGCAGCGCCTCCGCGAGATAGCCGATGGTCTCCGCGATCACGAAGTCGACGCCGGCGTCCGCCGCCCAGCCCACCTGCTCCTCGAACATGCCGCGCACGGCCTTCTCGGACTTCGAGTCCGTGGGGTCATAGACATTGGTGTTGCAAATATCGCCCGCGAACAGCGTCCCGGTGTCGCGCGCGACTTTCTTGGCGAGCTTGAGCGCGGTCAGGTTCATCGCCTTGAGATCCTTCTCGCGCCCGATCAGGCGAAGCTTCGCGCGGTGGGCGTAATAGGTGAAGGCCTCGACCACGTCGGAACCCGCGTGCACGAATTCCCGATGCAATTGCTCCACCAAGTCGGGATGCTCGAGCACGATCTCCGGCACGAAGGCGCCCGCCTGCAGGTAGCCTCGCCGCTCGAACTCGAATAGGTATCCTTCGGCGCAGATCACCGGACCCTTCGCGAGTCGCGCCAGCAGGGGTGTCGATTTGGCAGATTTGCGCGCAGCCATGTGTTCTCCCAGGGCTCGTCAGATCACCCGGCAACCGAACTCCAGCGCGGCGTCGGTGACGGTCTCCCAGGCCGAGACGGCGAAGCCGCGAAGCACGAACAAGTCGAAGCCGTGCTCTGCCCGGCAATATAGCAGGACGCCGATCTGGCCGAACTGGGTCTGCGCGCAGGTGCCTGGTGGAAACGCCGCTAGATCGAGATCGAGGGTGCAGAGCTTCGCCAGCAAGACGCGGACCTGCGGCCCTTCGACCCGGAGCGCGGTGCGCGCGTGACTGAGGTCCGTGATCACCGCGACATCGCCGGGACAGTGCTGGGCGAGCACGGATGCGAGATCGCGCGACTCGGGCTCGACCACGATCCAGCGCCCGGGTCCGGTCCACAGCACGGCCGAATCGCCGGCGGTGGCGACGCCGTTGCGGCCGGGGAGCGCGGCAACGCCGAGCGCGGCGCCAATGGCTGGCGTCGCGCGCTCCGCGTCGAAAGCCGCCACCTGGATGACCGTCAGCAGCCGCAGCTCCCGGATTTCGATACCGGGACCGGCAGGCCCGGCAGCGCCATGGAGGCCGGGCTTCAGGCACTCGGACAGCGGGGAGCGGCGCTCAGCCATGGAGGCGCTTGCCCTCGGGATCGACGAAGACGGGATCCACAACGCGCACCGGCACCGTCGCGCTCTCCTCGAGGAGAAAGGAGGCGTAGAGCGTCTCGCCCTTGCGCGCGAGGCCGCCGCTCACCAGCGCCAGCGCCACGGAATGCCCCAGCGTCGGACTATGAGCGGCCGATGTGATGTGGCCGAGACTCTTCGCCGGCAAGATCGGCGCGGGCTCCGCGACGAGCTGCGCACCAGGCCGCAGTTTGGATATGCCGTCGGCGGCGACCAAGCCGACGAGGCGGAGCCGCGCGGCCTCCTTGAGCGCGGGGCGTGATCCTAGATGCTTGCCGATGAAGTCCGGCTTTTTCGCGGAGACCAATCGGCCGAGGCCGAGATCCTCGGGCGTGGTGCGGCCATCGAGCTCCGGCCCGGCGACATGGCCCTTCTCGATGCGCAGCACGCCCATGGCCTCGGTCCCGTAAGGGATGATGTCTTCGCCCGCGCCGGCGGCCAGCAGCGCTTCCCAGAGCGCGCGCCCATAATCGGCGGGCGCGTTGATCTCGTAGGCGAGCTCGCCCGAGAAGCTGATGCGGAAGATGCGCGCGGGCAGGCCGGCGACCCGCGCCTCGCGCACGCCCATGAAGGACAGGCTCGCATCGGAGACGTCGAGACCCTCCACGACGCGCGCCAAGACCGTGCGGCTCCGCGGACCCGCAAGCGCCATCGCCGCCCACTGCTCGGTCTCCGAGGTCACCTGCACGCGCAGCTCCGGCCATACGATCTGCAGGAAATACTCGAGATGCATCAGCACCGCCGCGGCATTCGCGGTGGTCGTGGTCATGAAATAGCGCTGCTCGCCGATGCGGCTCGTCGTGCCGTCGTCGAAGACGATGCCGTCCTCGCGCAGCATCAGCCCGTAGCGTGCCTTGCCGACCGGCAGGCTCGCCCAGGCATTGGCGTAGACCCGCTGCAGGAATTCGGTGGCGTCGGGGCCCTGCACGTCGATCTTGCCCAGCGTCGAGACATCGACCAGGCCGACGGCGTTGCGGACGTGCGCGGCTTCCCGGCCGACCGCTTGCGCCGGCGTCTCGCCCGCGCGCGGATAGCAGCGCGGCCGCATCCAGAGGCCGGTCTCGATCATCACCGCGCCCTGCGCCACGTGCCAGTCATGCATCGCCGTGCGCCGGATCGGCATGAAGTGCAGCCCGATCTCCCGCCCAGCGAGCGCGCCGATGGTGACCGGCGTGAAGGGCGGCCGGAACGTGGTGGTGCCGACCGCGGGGATCGCCTCGCCGCGCAGCTGCGCCAGCAAGGCGAGGCCGTTCACGTTCGCGGTCTTGCCCTGGTCCGTCCCCATGCCGAGCGTGGTGTAGCGCTTCAGGTGCTCGACGGAGACGTAGCCCTCGCGCGCGGCGAGGCCGACATCCTCCACGGTGACGTCGTCCTGGATATCGACGAAGCGCTTGCCGCGCCGGTCGGCCCGTGCAGGAACCGCCCAGAGCGCCTGAGGCTCGCGAACGGGCTCGTCGGGTACAGCCGGCAGCGTGACGCCGCTGGGCTTCGTGAATCCCACGGCCGCGGCCGCCTCCGCGCCGCCGCGGGCTCCCTCGGCGAAACAGGCGCCCAGTCCGAAGGAGCCTTTCGCAGCCCCGACGGAGCGTACCGTGGCGCGGCCGGTGCTCGGCACGAAGCAGAGCCGGGCCTCGTCCCAGGCGAGCTTGCCGCCGGCATGGCTGTGCAAGTGCACGGTGGGACTGAGCCCGCCGGAGACCGCGAGCAGATCGCAGTCGATCCGTCGGATCGTGGAGCCCTCGGCGAGCGGCGCCACGTCGACGGCGGTCAGCCCGAACCGGCCATAAGCCGCCACCACCGCGTGACCAGAGAAGACGGGAATGCCGGCAAGCTCGTCGGTGTGCGTGCTCCCCTCTCCGACCCGGCTCTCCACCACCGCCACGACCTCAATGCCGGCGGCGGCAAGATCGACGGCGGTGCGATAGCCCGCGTCGTTGTTCGCGAACACCACGGCGCGGGCGCCGGGGCGGACGCCATATTGATGGACATAGGCGCGGGCGGCCGAGGCCAGCATGACGCCGGGCCGGTCGTTCCCGGCGAAGACCAGCGGCCGCTCGATGGCGCCGGTCGCAAGCACGATCTGCCGTGCGCGCACCGTCCAGCGGCGCTGGCGCGGCGTGTGATCCGGCGGTACCGGCAGATGGTCCGCGACGCGCTCGATCAGCGCCGCCATGCCGTGATCGAACAAGCCGAAGACGGTGGTGCGCGGCAGCACGCGCAGGTTCGGCAGCGTGTCGAGCTCGGCTGAGATGCGCCGCGCCCAGGCCGCGCCGGCCTCGTCGCCGATCGCGCGGTTCTCGCGCAGGAGCGAGCCGCCAAGCTCGGCGCGCTCGTCGCAGAGAATGACGCGCGCGCCGGCGCGGCCGGCGGCGAGCGCAGCCATGAGCCCCGCGGGACCGCCGCCCACCACCAGCACATCGCAATGAGCGCTCCGATGCTCGTAGCGGTCGGGATCGCGCCCGGCGGGCGCCGTGCCGAGACCCGCGGCGCGGCGGATGTAGTGCTCGTAGGTCATCCAGCCGCGGGGCGGCCACATGAAGGTCTTGTAGTAGAAGCCCGCGGGGAAGATCGGCGACAGCCGGTCGTTGATGCCGAGCAGGTCGAAGCGCAGCGACGGCCAGCGGTTCTGGCTCTCCGCCTCGAGCCCGTCGTAGAGCTCGACCATGGTGGCGCGCGTATTGGGTTCGTGCCGGGCGCCCTTGCGCATCGCCACGAGTGCGTTCGGCTCCTCGGGGCCGGCGGTGAAGACCCCGCGGGGTCGGTGGTGCTTGAAGCTCCGCCCCACCACGCGAACGCCATTCGCCAGCAGCGCCGAGGCCAGCGTGTCGCCCGCAAGCCCGGTCATGCGCTCGCCGTCGAAGCTGAACGAGAGCGGGCGCGCGCGATCGATCGCCGTGCCGCCTGCGGCCAAGCGGAGGCGCCCGGTCATGCTGAGGAGCGATCCGGAGGATCGCGTCTCGAAGCACGCGCTCCCGCGCCTGGTGCGGAGGTGCCGGTGATCTCGTGGGTCAGTGTATTGCGCTCGACTTCCAGGAAGCGTCGGCAGCCGCCAGTGTGGTGCCAGAGCTCGCGATGCGG
>DATMMM010000484.1:0-7481 GCA_035569735.1 Allostellaceae bacterium
ACGCCGCGCGCCGGCCATCCGATCGAAGCCGCCGAAGCCGCGGCGCGGCCGGCGGCTCGCCGCGGCGGATCGCGAACAGCAGATCCTCGCCGGCGCCATCCGCTATTTCGCCGAGGTCGGCTTCGGCGGGCAGACACGCGAGCTCGCCGAGCGCCTCGGCATCACGCAGCCGCTGCTCTACCGCTATTTCCCGACCAAGCAGGACCTGATCGAGCGCGTCTTCTCCGAGGTGTTCCTGAAGCGCGTCGACCCCGGTTGGGGCGAGCTGATCCACGACCGCTCGAGGCCGCTCGAGGATCGCCTGCTGGAGTTCTACCGGCGCTATTCGCGCGCCACCTATACCTACGAGTGGATCCGCATCTACATGTTCTCGGCGCTGATGGGGAACAACATCAATCGGCGCTATATCAAGATCGTGGAAGAGCGCATCCTGAGACCGATCTGCGCCGAGCTCCGCCACGCCTGCGGCCTCGCCGATCCCGAGACCGTGCCGATCAGCGAGCTCGAGCTCGAGCACGTCTGGGTGATACATGGCGGCCTTTTTTATTATGCCGTGCGCAAATACATCTACCACAGCCGCGTCGGCGGCGATTTCGCCGCCATCGTTCGTCGCTCCGTCGCTACCATGATCGAAGGCATGCGTGCGATCGGTCTCGGCGCGGCCAGCACGTGATCGAGCTGGAATAGCCGTTCCTAGCGCTCCGCCCGGAGCGCGCACGCGCCTTTTCATCGCTCGCCGGAATCGGACTCCGTCCCCTCTCGAGGCGAGGAACTCACTTCGCTCGGCGGGATTTTCGTGGATGATGGCGGCGCGGCTCTGCACGCGCTAATCGCGACCGCCGCTGCAATGCTTCGGCGGTCGCCGTAGCAATCTTTCTCCGAGTGCGGTCACAATCCGATCATGACGAACGTCCTCGACATCGCCGCCGCCCATGCAGCGACCTATCTCGAGAGCCTCGGCGATCGGCCGATCGTCGCGGCCGCGAGCATCGCGGAGCTGCGGCGACGGCTCGGCAAGCCACTGCCGGAGAACGGCATGCCGGCCGATGCCGTGATCGATGAGCTCGTGCGCGATTGCGAGGGCGGCATTCTCGGCTCTGGCAGCGGCCGCTTTTTCGGCTGGGTGATCGGCGGCGCGCTGCCGGTCGCCGTGGCGGCGGACTGGCTGACCTCCGCCTGGGATCAGAACGCCGCCTCGAACGCGACCGCGCCTGCGGAGGCCGTGGTCGAGGAAGTCTGCGGCGAGTGGGCGAAAGAGCTGTTCGGAATCCCGAGCTCGGCGTCCTTCGCCTTCGTGACCGGCTGCCAGATGGCGCACACCACCGCGCTCGCCGCCGCCCGACACAAGCTGCTGGCCGACCGCGGCTGGGACGTGGAGAAATCGGGGCTCGTCGGCGCACCGGCGCTGCGCATCCTCACCACGGAGAACCGGCATGAATCGATCATCCGATCTGCGCGCCTGCTGGGCCTCGGCAGCGCGGCGATCGACTATGTCCCGAGCGACACCATGGGACGCATCGAGATCGGCGAGCTCGGGGCAGCGCTACGCCGGCTGGGCGATGTGCCCGTCGTCGTCTGCCTGCAGGCGGGAGACTTGAACACCGGCGTGTTCGACTCCTTTGAGCGCGCCTGCCCGGTCGCCCACGCGGCAAAGGCTTGGGTCCATATCGACGGCGCGATCGGACTCTGGGCCGCGGCCAGCGAGCGCTATCGCCATCTGCTGAAGGGTGCGGAAGCGGCCGATTCCTGGGCGACCGACGCGCACAAATGGCTGAATGTGCCGTTCGATTCCGGCCTCGTTTTCGTCGCGCACGCTGCCGCGCACCGCGCCGCTTTTGCCCAGGAGACGAGCTATTCGATCCCGCGCGAGGAGCTTCGCAACCAGAAGGACTGGAATCCCGAATGGTCACGGCGTGGCCGCGGCTTCCCGGTCTATGCGGCGATGCGCGCGCTCGGCCGCTCGGGGATCGCGGACATCGTCGACCGCTGCTGCGCTCATGCCGCGCGCTTGGTCGGCGGAATCGGGCGGCTGCCCGAGGCCGAGGTCGTGGCGGCGCCCACCATCAACCAGGGGCTGGTCCGGTTCCTGTCCCGGGACGGTGATCACGACGGGTTCACCGACGAGGTCATCCGCCGCATCCAAGCCAAGGGTGTCGCACGGTTCGGCGGCGCGACCTGGCGCGGCATGCGGGTGATGCGGGTCTCCGTCTGCAATTGGCGCACCACGCAAGACGACATCGATCGTACGCTCGCAACCGTCCAGGAGGCGCTCGCCGAGCATGGCTAGTCCGCGGACTACACCGACGAAATCGAAACTCCTGCTCGGACGGGTGAAATCGCCGATCGGCACGATCCTGGTCGTGTGCAAGGGCGAGGCGCTATGCGCTCTCGAATTCGCGGATTCCAAGGACCGGATGATGGCCGCGCTGCGCGCCCGGCATGGTGATTTCAGCCTTGTCGCGACGGAGGATCCCGGCGGCGTCTGCACGCGGATCGGGGCTTACCTGCGCGGCGAGCTCGACGCTCTCGACGAGATCGCGGTGGACGGCGGCGGCACCGAATTCCAGCGCAAGGTCTGGGTGGCATTGCGCCGCATCGCGCCGGGCGAGGTGGTAAGCTACGGAGCGCTGGCCCAGCGCCTGGGCATCCCCAACGCCGTCCGCGCCGTCGCGCGTGCCAATGCTCTGAACCCCATCAGTATCGTGGTGCCGTGCCACCGCGTGATCGGCTCGGACGGCTCGCTCACGGGATATGGCGGCGGGTTGCCACGCAAGCGCTGGCTGCTGGAGCATGAGGGCGTCGTCTTGCCGCCCGCGCCATCGAGACTCACGGGGGATCGCCGGTATCGGGCACCAGGCCCGCGGCCTTGATGCCCGCGACGGCGCAGAGCTCGTCATTCACGGACGTGTCGCCGCTGATGCCGACCGAGCCGATGATCTCGCCGCCGGCATTCCGGATCAGCACGCCGCCGGCCACCGGCACCATGCGCCCGTCCGCGAGTTCGGTGAGCGCGTTGAAGAAAGCCGGCGCCTTCTGTGCCCGCCGCTCGAGTTCGCGCCCTCCGAAGCCCATGCCGAGCGCGCCCCAGGCCTTGCCGGTCGCGATCTGCGGCCGGAGCAGGCTCGATCTGTCCTCGCGCTTGAGCGCTACCAGGTGCCCGCCGGCATCGAGCACCGCCACCGTGAGCGGCTGAAAGCCGCGCGCGCGTGCTTCCGCGAGCGCCTTGTCGACGATGATCGACGCTGCCGACAGTGTGAGCGTTGTCATGGCGTCTCCGTTCTCAAGACTCACGTGAGCTCGACCAGCACGGGCTGGTGGTCCGAGCCGTCCGTCTTCACGTTGACCTCGACGCGGCGCAGCCGCTCCGCGAGGTCGCCGGTGAGGAAGACGAAGTCCCGGCAGTTCGGCCCCTTCGGCCACTGGTCGGCGTCGTAGATGCCGGCGGTCGGGGCATGGGGCTTGCCTGGGTATCGCACGCTCCAGGCGTCGCGGAACGCCGGCACGCCCGCCGGGAAGGGCGACAGCATGCGATCATACTCGGGCCAGCCCGGCTCGAAATTGAAATCGCCGCAGACGAGCCCGGTCGCGGGTCGCGGGGTCGGCCGGTAAAGCCCGTCGTCCGCGGGCGCGCCCGGCGTCGCCGAGCGCCGCGCTGCCTCCTCATGGAGCGCGCGGATGGCGTCAACCTGCGCCAGCCGATGCATGTCGGAGTAGTATTCCAGGTGTGTGGTGACGACCCGGAGCGGGCCGAAGGGCACCTCGATCACCGCCTCCAGCGCTAGGCGCTGCATGCTGCGGACGCCGGCCTCGGCAGGCCGGGGCAGCAGATAGGGCAGGACCTGCAGCACCGGCAACCGCGACAGGATCATATTGCCGAAGCACTGAGGCTTGCCGCCGGGCGCGCCGAGGTCCAGTGCCGGCCGGAAGATGGGCGTATAGCCCGGCAGCAGCCCCGCGATGATCGCGGGCTGATCCGCCCCGGCGCCATCGTCGAGCTCCGGGAAATTCACCGCCAGTTCCTGGAAACAGATCACATCGGCATCGCCAAGCATCCGAGCCGTCTCGACGATGCGGGGGAAATCGATCCGGCCGTCCGCGCCCTTACCGTACTGGACGTTCCAGGTGATCAGGATCAACGGGCTGCCCCTTCGCTCATCCGGAGATGCGTTGCCGCGGGGTCGCGGCCTCGTAGGCCTGCCGCGCGGCTGTCACTTGCGGCCGGGCGGAGACCTCGGGCACCGCGACGTCCCACCAGGCGCCGCCCTCCGCCGTGCTGGCCGCCGGGTCTGTCGCGATGACGATGACGGTGGTGCGCCGCTCCTTCCGGGCCTCCGCCAGCGCGCGCTCGAGCTCGCCGATGCCCGATACCGCGCGAGCCGCCGCTCCGAGGCTTGCCGCGTGGGCCGCGAAATCCACCCCTGAGCCCGCCGGGAACAGGTTGTTGAAGGACGCGCTGCCGCTCGCGGCCTGCAGCCGGTTGATGCAGCCGAAGCCGCCGTTGTCGAGCACGATCACCGTGAGCTTGCAGCCGAGCTGCACGGAGGTGGCGATCTCCGAGTTCATCATGAGATAGGAGCCGTCGCCCACGAGCACAGTGACCTCGCGATCGGGCGCCGCGAGCTTGACCCCGAGCCCGCCCGCGATCTCGTAGCCCATGCAGGAATAGCCGTACTCCACGTGATAAGTGCCCGGCAGCCGGACGCGCCAGAGCTTGTGCAGCTCGCCCGGCAACCCGCCGGCGGCGCACACTACGATGTCATCGGGGCCCGCCACGCGATTGACCGCGCCCAGCACCTGGGCGTCCGAGGGGAGGGGCGCGTTGCTAGGCGCGGTGGCCTGCACGACGGCCGCGTTCCAACCGCGCATCAGGTCCCGAGCCTTGTCGATCCAGGGCGTGGGCGCGCGGGCGGTCCCGAGCCGCGCGGAGAGGGCCTCGAGGCCCGCCTTGGCGTCGCTCACCAAAGGCAGGGCGCCGTGCTTGCCGGCATCGAAGCTCGCGGCGTTGAGCTGGATCAGCCTCGCCGCGGGGTTGCGGAACAGGCTGCGCGAGGCCGTGGTGAAATCCGAGAGTCGGGTCCCGACGGCGAGGATGACATCGGCCTCGGCGGCGAGAGTGTTGGCGGCGGAGGCGCCAGTGACGCCGATGGCACCAACCGCCGCCGGATGGTCCCAGGGGAGCGCACCCTTGCCGGCCTGGGTCTCGGCAACGGGTATGCCATGGCGCTCCGCGAAATCCGCCAGCGTGTCGGTGGCAAGCGAGTAAAGCACGCCGCCGCCGGCAATCAGGAGGGGGGCCTTGGCGTGCGTGAGTGCTGCCGCGGCGTCGGCCAGCTGGACGGCATCGGGCGGCGCGCGGCGCAGCCGCCAGAGCTTCGAGCGGAAGAACTCCTGCGGATAATCATAGGCCTCGGTCTGCACGTCCTGGGGCAGCGCCAGGGTCACCGGGCCGCACTCCGCGGGGTCGGTGAGCACGCGCATCGCCTGCGGCAGGCTCTGCAGGATCTGCTCGGGCCGCGTGATGCGATCCCACCATCGCGAGACCGGCCGGAAGCAGTCGTTCACGCTCAGCGTCGGGTCTGAAAAGCTCTCGATCTGCTGCAGCACCGGGTCGGGCCGGCGGCTCGCGAAGACGTCGCCCGGCAGGAGCAGCACCGGCAGTCGGTTGGCGTAGGCGACGGCGGCCGCGGTCACCATGTTGGTGGCGCCCGGCCCGATCGAGCTCGTGCAGGCCATCAGGCGCCGGCGGCGGTGCTGCTTGGCAAAGGCGGTGGCGGCGAGCGCCATCGCCTGCTCGTTGTGGGCTCGCAGCGTGGGCAGCGTCTCCCGAGCCTCGTAAAGCGCCTCGCCCAGCCCCGCCGCGTTGCCGTGCCCGAAGATCGCGAACACGCCGCCCAGCAGCGGCACTTCGTGGCCGTCGATCTCGCCGCGCTGGGCCACCAGGAAGCGCACCAGAGCCTGGGCCATGGTAAGACGAAGGGTGCTCATCGCTTGTCCTCCCGCCCGCTTTGTTGTTTGGTGGCCGCCGCGAGACCGCGATTATAGGCGAAGAGCAGCAGCATGATCAGCTTTTGCCAGTTCGGCGCTGGGCGCATTGGCCAGATCCACGCCGGCAACATCGCCCAGCATCCGAGGGCCCGGCTCAAGACCGTCGTCGACGTGAACCCGCAGGCGGCGAGGGCCTTGGCCGAGCGGCACGGCGCCATGGTGGGCGATGCCGCCAGCGCGCTCGCCGACCCCGGCATCGATGCGGTCCTGATCGCGAGCTCGACCGACACCCATGCGGCTCTGGTCGAGGCGGCGGCGCGCGCCCGAAAGCCGGTGCTCTGTGAGAAGCCGCTCGACCTCGACCGCAGCCGCGCGCAGGCCTGCCTCGATGTCGCGACCAGGGCGGGCATTCCCTTGATGCTCGGGTTCAATCGGCGCTTCGATCCGAATTTCTCCAAGCTGCAGCGACAGCTTCGCGACGGCCGGATCGGGCGATTGGAAATGCTGACCATCACCAGCCGGGACCCCGGTCCGCCGCCCCTCGACTACGTCAAGGTCTCCGGCGGGCTCTTTCGCGACATGATGATCCATGATTTCGACATGGCGCGCTGGCTCCTCGGCGAGGAGCCCGTGCAGGTGATGGCGGCGGCAAGCGCGCTGGTCGACAGCGCGATCGGCGGCGTGGGCGACGTCGACACCGCCGCGGTGACGCTCAAGACCGCCGCCGGCACGCTCTGCCAGATCACCAACAGCCGCCGCGCCACCTACGGCTACGACCAGCGCATCGAGGCGCTGGGCTCCAAGGGCATGCTGCGCGCCAACAACGTGGTGGAGAGCACGCTGGAATTCGCGGGCGAGGCCGGCGTCGTCACCGAGAAGCCGCTGCACTTCTTCCTGGAACGCTACGCCGCTGCCTACCGGAACGAGCTCGATCATTTCATCGAGGCGATCGAGCAACGCAAACCGCCCATGGTCGGTGGCGTCGACGGCGTGCGCGCGCTGGCGCTGGCGGAAGCGGCGCTCGAGAGCTCGAAGACCGGGCGCGCGGTCGTTGTTTAGGTGTCAAGCGCTGCCTTGCTATGCCGCCAGGAGCGTTGACGCCTCAGGCGGCACGCCGGCGTCCATCCCGCACGATGACATTGCCGGTTTTTGCCGATCCTCCGGCGTCGATCTTGATTTCGATCTGATAGCCGAGCGCCGTCAGGAAACGCATCAAGCGCTCGAGCGAGACTTCCGAGAACTTGCCCCGCAGGATCTTCGAGAGCTCGGGTTGCGTCGTACCCATCCGACGCGCGGCGGCACGCTGGGTCACGCCGAGGGACCTGATCGCCCGGTCGAGCCGCAGCACGAGTTCGGCCTTCAGATAGTGCTCCTCGGCCTCCGGGAGGCCGAGCTGCAGCCAGACGTTTCGGTTCGGGACCTTCGCCGCTGGAGTTCCTTTCATCGCCGCGTCTCCCTCTGCGCTTTATGTGATATTACACATAACTCTGTCAACC
>DATMMM010000485.1:0-9183 GCA_035569735.1 Allostellaceae bacterium
TCATCCCGATGTCGCCGATGTCTCGGTGGTCCCGCTCCCGCACCCGACCAAGGGCGAGGTTCCCGTGGCGATGGTGGTGCTCGCGAAGCAGGCGTCCGCGAGCATCGAGGACCTCAAGGCATACTGTCTCAAGAACGGGCCCGCCTACGCGCATCCCCGGCGCATCCTGCTGGTGCCGGAACTGCCGCTCAACGGCGCCGCCAAGACCGACCGGCTAGAGGTGAAGCGCCGGCTGGTCGCGGAGTTCGGCGCCGAGATCGGGAGCGCCGCATGAACCGGACCGACGAACTCTTTCTCGACCACGTCGCCGTGGTGATCCCCGATCTCGAGCGCGCCGGCAAAACCTATGAGCGGCTGGGCTTCCGGCTCACGCCCGAAAGCTCGCACAAAGGACCGCTCAAGCCCGGCGGCCCGCTCGAGCCCTTCGGCAGCGGCAACCACTGCGCCATGTTCAGAGACGGTTATCTGGAGCTCCTGGGGATCACCGACCCCAAACGCTACACGGGCGAGGTCACGCCGCAGCTTCAGAGATACGCGGGATTGCACCTGGTGGCGCTGGGATGCCGCGATGCGCGGCAGGCGGCGCGCGATCTGGGCCAGCGGCTCGGCGCCGAACTCGGCGTGCGCGAGCTCGGCCGCGACGTGCCCCAGGCCGAGGGCGGCACCAAGCCGGGCGTGTTTCGCATCGTCAGCCTGCCGGCCGGGAGCTTCACCGAGGCAAAGCTGTTCCTCATCGAGCACGCCACACCCGAGGCGCTCTGGCAGCGGGAGCTCCTCGAGCAGCCGAACGGGGTCACGGGGCTTGCGGGCGCGGTGCTCTGCGTCGCCTCGCCCGCCGAGACAAGGCAACGACTGAGCCGGATCCTGGGCCGCGAGTCTGTCGGCGACCGTTTCACGCTCGCGCGCGGGACGATCGAGGTCATCGATCGGCAGGAGTTTTCCGCCCGCTACGGCGCCGAGCCGCGCGCTGTGCCCATGGTTGCTGCGGCGCGCTTCACGGTCAGCGATGGTGATGCGACCGCTCGCTATCTCCGCGGCAAGGGCGTCCCTTTCCACGAAAAGGACGGTCGGCTCTGGATCGGACCCGAGGCCGCGGAAGGTGCCATCGTCGAATTCGTATCACCGTCCGCTGGCGAAAGGCGCTGAGCCGTCATGGGAGAACCACTGAGCCTCGAGCGTCTGCAGGTCTATCTCGATAATTCGCCTTTCATCGCCTTCATGCGCATGCGCGCGAAGGCGGTCGAGCCTGAGCGCGAGACGGTGGTGCTCGAGCTTCCCATGCGCCCCGAGTTCGAGCGCGGCAAGGGCACCGGCCAATACCACGGCGGCGTCATCGCGACCTTCATCGACGTGGCCGGAGATTTCGCCCTGGCGCTCGTGGTGGGCGGACCGGTGCCGACCATCAACCTGCGGGTCGACTATCTCCGCCCGGCCACGCGCACCGCGCTCACGGCGACGGCCCGCGTGCGCCGCGCCGGCCGCACCGTCGGCGTGGTGGACGTCGACGTCCACGACGACAGCGGCAAGCTCGTGGCCGTCGGGCGAGGCTGCTACAGCGCCATACCGGGCTGAAGCGCGCGAGCCCAAACACTCGCCCGCCGATTTGTGGACAGCGTGACGAGCTTCGCTATATAGCAGGGCCCGACCGAAGCCGCCTCTCCCGCCCCATCCCCAAATGCAGAACGCCATCGTCGCCCTGTTTTTCGTGCTGACCTACCTCGGCATGGCCGCCGGCCGCTTGCCGTGGCTGCAGGTCGACCGCACGGGCATCGCGCTCATCGGGGTGATCCTGCTGCTGGTCACCGGTGCCAGCAACATGGACAGCCTGATCGGCAGCATAGATCCGGAGACCCTGTTTCTGCTGTTCGCGCTGATGATCATCTCGGCGCAATTCGCGGCCTCGGGCTTCCTGGACCTGTGCGTCCAGCGGGTGATGGCAGTCCGCGCCGGCCCCACGACCTTGCTGGCGCTCACGGTCGGGGTCTGCGGCGGCCTCTCGGCGATCCTTGCCAACGACATCCTGCTCTTCAGCATGGCGCCCTTGCTGATCGCCGGCGTGCGCCGGCGCAGGCTCGACCCGCGCCCCTTCATGCTGGCGCTCGCCGCCGCCACCAATGCCGGCTCCGCCGCCACGCTGATCGGCAATCCCCAGAACATCGCGATCGGTCAGGTCGGCAACCTGAGCTTCTGGACTTTCCTCGCCGCCTGCGGCGTGCCGGCGCTCTTCGCCCTCGTCGTGGTGTTCGGCGTCATCTGGTTCCGCTGGGGCCGGCGGATGGACAACATCGAGGCGCTGCCGCCGGATCTGCCGGAGGTACCGCTCCATCCGCACGACCGCATTCAGAGTCTCAAGGGCGTCGCCGCCGTGGTGGCGCTCCTGGTCTGCTTCATGACCGCGAACCGGCCGGAGAGCGGCGCCCTGCTGATCGCGGCCTTGCTGCTCGCGAGCCGCAAGGTGACGAGCCGCGCCATGATCGCGGCGGTGGACTGGCCGCTGCTCCTGCTGTTCGCCTGCCTCTTCGCGGTCACCGGCGCGCTCCGCGATACCGGTATTCCCTACCAGTTCATCGCCTCGCTTCGCAGCCACGGGCTCATGCCGGACAATCTCGCGATGCTGACGCCGCTGACCCTGCTGATGAGCAATACCATCGGCAACGTGCCGTCGGTGATCTTGATCCTGCAGACCTGGTCCGACGCGCCGCCGAATGTGCTCTACGGATTGGCCTTGCTCTCGACGCTGGCGGGAAATCTCCTGGTGGTGGGCAGCCTCGCCAACCTGATCGTAGTGGAGCGGGCGGCGAGCTTCGGCGTGCGCATCAGCTTTGCCGAGCACGCGCGCACCGGCGTCCCCATCACGCTGATCTCCATGGCCTTCGCCATTTTCTGGCTGGCGTACTGGGGCTGGCTGCCGGCTTTCCCGGGCGGCGGAGAATAATCATGGCCGAGATCACGCTGCGCTTCGCCACCGCCGAGGACGCCGGCGTTCTCCTGGCGCTCGTGCGCGAGCTCGCGATCTTCGAGAATGCGCCCGACGCGGTGCTGGCGACCGAGGCGGACCTCCGCCGGCATGGCTTCGGCCCCGAGCCTCGCTTCGAGGCGCTGCTCGCCTTCGTCGACGGCCGCGCGGCGGGGTTCGCGCTGTTCTTCCCGAATTTCTCCACCTGGCTCGGCAAGCCCGGGCTCTTTCTCGAGGACATCTTCGTCTCGGAATGGGCGCGCAAGCTCGGTGTCGGACGCCGGCTGATGGCGAAGCTCGCGGCGATCGCCGTCGAGCGCGGCTGGGGCCGGCTCGATTTCTCGGTCCTGCACTGGAACCCCGCGCGCGGCTTCTACCACCGGCTGGGCATCCGGCACATGGAGGAATGGCTGCCCTATCGTGCCGAGGGCGATGTGCTAGCCGCGCTCGCCCGCGAAGACGGCTCGCGATGAGCCCAGAGGTGCGCGCCTTCCTGGAGGCGAACGGCATTCGCTACCGCACGCACAGCCATGCTCCGCTGGTGTCGTTCGAGCAAGCCAAGACGGTGCTGCCGTTCGATCCCAACGCCATGGTGAAGGGATTGGTGTTTCGCACGCCCGGCGACGCGTTCGCGATCGTGGCGTTGCGCGGCGCGGATCGCGCGGACTACAAGAAGATCGCGGACGCGCTCGCCATCCGTCGCGCCGATCTCCGGGCGGCCGATCCCGCCGATGTCGCGGCGGAGCTGGGCATGCAGCTCGGCGGCATCGTGCCGCTCCCCATCAAAGGCGCGCTCGTCCTGATCGACCAGGCCGTCGCCGGGCTCGGCACGATCTTCTGCGGCAGCGGCCGAAACGACGTGACGCTGGAGCTGGCCGCGAGCGATCTCTTGCGGGTGAGCGCGGGCCGCGTCGGCGGCTACGCGAAGGCCGCCAGCGGGGCCTGAGGCTAGAGCGGTCCTATTTCCTGAGACAGGCGCCGTGCGGCCTTCGACTCACGCGCTCTCATCCCGGGCGCCGCTCTGCAGCGTCGAGGGACGCGCGTGGCTCAGGATGAGGAACATGGTAGATGGCGCAAAGAAAATCTCCTTATCCTGAGCCGGCGCGAAGCGCCGAGTCGAAGGACGCAGTGAGCCCATCCAGCCGAGACGTGAAATGCCGGGCGCTCGCGATTGTTCAGGCCGACTAACTCGCCCGCAGCTTTGGCGGCTCGACTTGGGTGAAGACCTCGGGCGGCACGTCGTCTTCGGCGACCACGCGGTTTCGGCCGGTGTGCTTGGCGTGATAGAGCGCGGCATCGGCGCGGCGGATCAGCTCGGCCAGATCCTCGCCCGGGCGATAGGCGCTGGCGCCGACCGACAAGGCGATGACGCCGTACTCCTCGCCGGTATCCTTGCGCACCACCTTGTGGCGCGCCATGGTGCGACGGATCTGCTCGGCGAGCGTCACCGCGTTCTCCAGCCGGGTTTGCGGCAGCACGATCACGAACTCCTCGCCGCCGAAGCGCGCGGGCGTATCGCGGCCCTTGACGCCGTCGGCCAGCGTCTTGGCGACCAGGCGCAGGACCTGATCGCCGAGCTGATGACCGTAGGTGTCGTTGAAGCGCTTGAAGTGATCGATGTCGAGCATCAGCAACGCCATCGCCTCGCCGGTTTCCACCGCGTTGCGCGCGGCCTCGCGCAAGCGGCTTTCGAACAGCTTGCGGTTGGGGATGCCGGTGAGCGGGTCGGTCAGCGCCTCGCGCTGCACGACCTCGAGGTTTTTCCGCAGCTCCGCGACCTCGCCGGAAGCCCGGCTCAACTGCTCCTCCAGCGTGCGGCTCTTCTCCGCGGCGTGCTGGGTCTCGACCAGCAGGTTGGCAACGATGCTCCGCACGCGCTCCGACGGCAGGCCGCCGTCGAGCTCGCTCGAGAACTGGCCCAAGGTCTTGTTGAAGCTTTCCGTGTCGCCCGTCGCCGCGGCGATCATCTTGACCACGCGCTCCACGGCGTTATCGAGCTCCGCGCTGGTCTGCTGCAGGACGCCGATGTGGCGCCTTGCGTCGCAGAAGCGATCGTAGAGCTCGCTCAAGACTTGATCGGTGAAGGGCTCCTGGGCAGCGATGCGCCCGTCGATCTCCCGCGAAAGCTCGGTTTCGAGCCCGCTCACATGGGTGAACCAGACCGTATAGTTGTGCGGCGTGGGTGGTACGCCATGATTGGCCATCTTCTGGAGCGCGAGCTCGCTCAGCTTCGCGATCCGCGGGAATTCCGCAATCTTACCCATCTTGCTGTGATCTCCGAGCCGGCGCCGCGCCGTGTTGCCCGCATGGTTCCCCGAAATGGTAGAGAATGGGTAAATTCCGGCATCGCACTCGTTAACGGCAGGTATTTCGGCCCTCATGAGCTTTCCCTACCCGCTGCCGCCCTTGGATCTGTCGGCACCGCTCGATCGGCATCGCGACGTCGCCCGCGCCGAATGGATCGACCCCAACGGCCACATGAACGTCGGCTACTACCTCGTTGCCTTCGACCTCGCGACCGACGAGTTCTGCCATCTGCTGGGCGTGGACTGGGACTACACCAAACACAAACTCGGCATGAGTTTCGTGCTTGAGGCTCACGTCACCTACGACCACGAAGTCCGTGCCGGCGATCCGTTGCGCGTCACCACCCAGCTCCTCGACCACGATGCCAAGCGCATGCATATCTTTCATTCGATGTACCACGCCGAGGAGGGTTGGCTCGCGGCCAGCAACGAGATCCTGATGATGCACATCGATTACGAGACCCGTCGCTCGGTACCCTGGCGCGAGGAGACCATGCGCCGGCTCGAGGCGCTGGCGGCGGCCCACAAGGTGCTGGCGAAACCGGAGAAGGCGGGCCGCGTCATCGGCATCCGCCGCAAGCCATGAAGAGATCGGGAGGACCGCCATGAGGCTCTGCCGTTTCGACGACGACCGGTTGGGTCTGGTAACCGGCGAGGAGGTGCGCGACGTGACGCCAGTGGTCGAGCGCCTGCCCGCGCGGCGCTGGCCGTTTCCCCAGGGCGATCCGCTGATCGCGGGTTTGGACGAGCTCAAGCCCGCGATCGCCGCGGAGGCGAAGCGCGCGCCGGTCCGGCCGCTCGCCGAGGTGAAGCTGCTCAGCCCGATCGCGAACCCCAGCAAGATCGTCGCCGCCCCCGTGAACTACCGGCGCCACCTCGAGGAAGCGCGGGCGGACGCGCAGATCCACTTCCAGAAGCAGGTCGAGGAGATCCAGAAGATCGGCCTGTTCCTGAAGGCGACCAGCGCGCTGGTGGGCCCGTCGGAAGGCGTGGCGCTCCGCCACCTCGACCGCCGCAACGACCACGAAGTCGAGCTCGCGCTGGTGATCGGCAAACCCGCCGACCGCGTGCGCGCCGCCGATTGGGCGCGCTATGTCGCGGGCTATGCCATCGGCCTCGACATGACCATCCGCGGCCCCGAGGAGCGCAGCCTGCGCAAATCCGTGGACTCCTATTGCGTGGTCGGCCCCTGGCTGGTGACAGCCGACGAGATCGCCGATCCGACGCAGCTCACGCTCTCGATCGCCGTCAATGGCGAGCCTCGGCAGAAAGCGAACACGCGGGATCTGGTGCTGGGATTGGGCACGCTCGTCGAGCTCGCCTCGTCGTTCTACACGCTGCTCCCCGGCGACATCATCCTGACCGGCACGCCCGAGGGCGTGGGCCCCGTGCGGCCCGGCGATGTCATGGAAGCCGCCATCGACGGCATCGGCGCGATGCGCGTCGCGGTGCGGGCGGCGTAGCCAATCAACGGGAGCGCAGCCATGGCCCCCACCGACTGGCGAGCCGCCAATCGCGCAAATTGGGACGAGCGCCTCGATGTCCACCTGGGCACCGCAGGCTACGACCTGGCGCCCTTGCGCGCGGGGCGAGGCCGGCTGAACGCGATCGAGGAAGCGGAGCTTGGCTCGATCGACGGCCTGCGCGTCCTCCATCTGCAATGCCATTTCGGCCGCGACAGCTTGACCCTTGCTCAGCGCGGCGCGGACGTGGTCGGTCTGGACTTCTCTGCTCCCGCCATCGCGAAGGCGCGCGAGCTCGCGAAGGAATTGGGTCTCGGGCGCCGCGCGCGCTTCGTCGAAGCGGATCTCTACGATGCGGCTGCCGCGATCCCGGAGCCGCGTGCCTTCGATCTCGTGTTCGTCACGTGGGGCGCCATTACCTGGCTTCCCGACATCGGCCGCTGGGCCGAGATCGTCGCGTATTTCCTGAAGCCGGGCGGCGCGCTCTACCTGGCCGAAGGGCATCCCGTGGCGTTGGTGTTCGACGACAGCCGCCGTCTTGCCGACGGCAATCCCGGATACTTCGCGCCCTATTTTCAGCGCGAGCCCATCGTGACCGACGATCCCACCGACTATCTCGACCGGACCGCCCGTCTGCGGAACACGCGGCAATACAATTGGATACACCCGCTGGGCGCCATCGTGACGGCGCTCCTCGACGCCGGCCTGCGCCTCGACTGGCTGCACGAGCACGACAGCGCCACCTGGAAGATGTTCGAGGGTCTCGTCGAAGGCCCGGACGGGCTCTATCGCTGGCCCGATAAGCCATGGCTGCCGCTGTCCTTTTCGCTGCGCGCGACGGGGGCTTGATTCCGACCAGGTCTCGATATATCTTCTGATATAACGAAATCCTATCGGAGACCGACATGCACGGACATCGAGACCATGGCTGCGGCCACGGCAGGCACGCGCGGGGCGAGTGGGGCGGACGGCACTTTGGCGGCGGGCGCCACGGGATGCGCGGCGGCTGGCGCGGCGGGCGCGTCTTCGATCACGGCGACCTTCGGCTGCTCATCCTGCAGCTGGTCGCAGAGAAGCCGCGGCACGGCTACGAGCTCATCAAGGCGATCGAGGAGCGGCTCGGCGGCTCCTACAGCCCGAGCCCTGGCGTGGTCTATCCGACGCTCACCATGCTGGAGGAGCTGGGCTACGCCACGGTCGCCCCCACCGAGGGCGGCAAGAAGCTCTATACCGTGACGCCCGAGGGCACGGCCTTCCTGGACGCGAACCGGAGTGCGGTCGAGGCGGTCTTCGCCCGGATGCGTGAGGTGGGTGCCGCTTATGGCGGCGGACCCGCGCCGCAGATCCTGCGCGCCATGGAGAACCTCCGCATGGCACTGCGGCTCCGCATGGCGCAGGGTCCGCTCAGCGAGGAGCAGGTGCGGGCCATCACGGCGGCGCTCGACGGCGCCGCCACCCGGGTGGAGCAGACCTGAGGGGACGGGGTAAGGCGACGTTAACCCATGCGAGGCCAGTGTTCCCCTCGCTGCCGTGCAGACGTCCTATCTCGGCGACCGTCGCCAGGACTGCCGGGCGATTGGGGTTCGCGATGGCGGATGACGTCAATGGCAAGCATTCCGCGCAGCGCCTGTCGCCAGCCGCACCCGCCGTGCTGGTCATCGACGACGACCCCGCCGTGCTTCACTCGCTGGCAAGCGTCTTCGAGGCCTGCGGCATCGCGATCGCCACGGCGCGCGACGGACTGGCGGGGCTGGAAGCCTTCCGACGGGTCTCGCCGGCGGTGGTGCTGACCGACATCATCATGCCCGAGCAGGATGGCATCGGACTCATCATGGAGATGCGACGCGAGCGGCCGGGCGTAAAGATCATTGCGATGTCGGGCAGCGGCCGGATCGGCAAATCGGATTTTCTCACCGTCGCGAAGAGCCTCGGCGCCGATTCCGTCGTCCCAAAGCCGTTCGATATCGACCAGCTCGTAACCACGATCCGCGGACACCTGCAGCCGCGCTCGTGATGATCGCCGAGGCCAACCGCCTGCCTGCGCGGACGTGAGCCGGTCGATTATCGGCCTTGAGCCAGCGCGCGGAACGAGATGAGTTGCCGCCGCTCCTCATCCCACAAGGTCAAGCCGATCGATTTGATGCTGGCCGAGAGCGTCAATCGCTTGACGCGCTGCAGCTCCGGAATTTGGTCGAAGCAAGCGCTCAGCCGGTAGTTCGGGATCTTGCTGGCGAGGTGATGGATGTGGTGGAAGCCGATCGAGCCCGAGATCCAGTGCAAAGGGCGCGGGAGATCGTAGAACGAGCTGCCTTCGAGCGCGGCGGCCTGGAAATTCCAGCGGTCCGCGCGCTCCCAATAGGAATCCTCGAATTGATGCTGCACGTAGAACAGCCAGACGCCGATCGAGAGCGCGAGCAGCAGGACCGCGCCCCAGGTCACCATGAAGGTGATCGGCCCG